>JALVCY010000142.1 GCA_027009605.1 Saprospiraceae bacterium | reverse complement strand
AGAATCGGGAAGTAATAATAGTGCAACGCACCGTTGCACAAATTCCTTGGTAATAATAGAAGAAAACGCTATAATTTGAGCGGTGAGTATTGAGAGTTAAGTATTGAGTATTTAGAATTTAGAATTGAGTACGCCGTGTAAGTAAGCCGTGTAAGTACGCCGTGTATGTACGCCGTGTATGTACGCCGTGTATGTACGCCGTGTATGTACGCCGTGTATGTAAGTCGTGTATGTAAGTCGTGTATGTCCCCCGCTGGCGGGGTCAATTTTGCACTAGGTAAGAAATAAAATAAAAAAGTAAGAGTTGCAAAATTGGGGGTGGAATGGACACTGCGTAGCAAAATTGGGGGCACTCAGTACCAAAATTGCACAATTTCCCTTTGAAATAAAAAGCTTTTTTTGCAGAGATTTTGAATAGAATATCCCAAAAAATGCTTATCTTGGGGGAGTGTTACATCCCTGATAATGAGCCTATTATGTAAATATCTTGTTATCATTCTTGTACACCCAAAAATCCCAAAAGATGGAAAATAAAATAGAAATATACCAAAGCAAGGATAATCAGACGGTTGTCAAAGTTAAGTTTGACAAAGAGACTGTGTGGCTAAGTCAAAAGCAGATGGCTGAATTGTTTGATAGAGATAGGAAAACAATTACACGGCATATTTCCAACATTTTTAAAGAAAAAGAATTAATCGAAAATGTGGTATGCTCGTTTTTTGAGCTAACCACTCCACACGGTGCAATTAAAGGGAAAACACAATCAAAGAAGGTTAAATTCTACAATCTCGATGTCATCATATCCGTCGGATATAGAGTGAAGTCTAAGCAAGGCACCCAATTTCGCATTTGGGCAACCCAGCGCCTAAAAGACTATCTAGTCCAAGGCTACGCCATCAACGAAAAGCGATTGGCCCAAAAACAGCAAGAAGTCCAATACCTAAAAACAGGTATCCGGATACTAGGCCGGGCAATAGAAGCCGTTGACGGCAAACCCAATACCGAACTTTTACAGCTTTTTGCGAAAGGCTTGGAGTTGCTGGATGATTATGACCATGAGACCTTGGATCTAAAAGGGGAAAATACTCATACATTTTATTATCCTACGATGAAGGAATACTTGGAGATGATTGAGGAGATGTATTCTGATTTTGAGAGCGATGTTTTTGCAAAGCCCAAGGATGAAAGCTTTGAAAGTTCCATTCGGCAAATACAACAATCGTTTGGCGGCCAAGAACTCTACCCGTCACTAGAAGAAAAAGCGGCCAATCTGCTCTATATGATTGTCAAAAACCATTCCTTTGTGGACGGAAATAAACGTATAGCGGCAGCCTGCTTCTTATATTTCTTGAATAAAAACAACGGTCTTCTGATAGACGGAATTCCTATCATAAGCAATGAAGCTTTGGCGACATTGACCTTGTTTATTGCTACCAGCCAGCCCAAAGAATCCGAAATAGTCAAACGCTTAATTTTAAGCATCCTGAATAGAAATAGATTGGATAGGCTGTAGTTTTCATAACTGTTTAGGTGCTCCTATTTTAAGGCAAAGAATAGGCGCTTTTGTGTATGTTGACGTAGGGACGAACAGCGTGCGTCCCTACGTGAGAAAATTTTAGCAAAAACAGGCGCAAAAAGGGCATTTTTTGACCAAAATAGTGGGTACCTAAATAGTTACCAATAGGCTTCTTATTGAATGTCGCAGTTGTAAGTCGTGTATGTCCCCCTTTGGAGGGCTACCGTACAAACACAAGTCGTATGGAGAAAATCAATTTATAGTCAGATAGATTTTCATTGCTTTGCCGTTGGTTTTAACCAACGGACAGGAAGCAAGCCTATAAGGGGCTTTAGCCCCATTGACTTGCCAAGAAAATACCAGAAAAATGCGGCTAAAGCCGGCTTTTAGCTAGGGTTTTGGTAGCAGCCAAATTTATTTGGCTGAAATAAGGTTGCTCTCCACCTTCCGAATGAATTCGGAAGTACCGGCGAGATTTAATACCAAGCTTTGGGCTTATTTTGCCGTTGGTTTTACTTTACCGTTGGTTTTAACCAACGGACAAGAAGCAAAACTACTAGGGGCTTTAGCCCCATTGACTTGCCACGAAAATACCAAAAAAATGCGGCTAAAGCCGGCTTCGGGTCTTGTTTTTTATCCGTCAGCTAAAGCAGACGGTAAAAGCTAAAGCAGACGCAATGCTTAACTTCAACATAAACAAAGCGGAAGTGAGGACAGCCTCCTACTGCGCCCGAACCGAAATATATAAATTTATTTTTATACGACTTGTGTTAGCATGGTAGCCTTTGGAGGGGTCAAATTTGCCCGGCCTACTGCCAAGATAACCACAGGCTTTTTAGCAAATTTGGGGGAGGAAGTATCCCCTATGCCAAAAGTACAATGACACAGTTTCGCCATATTTGAATTGAGTGCATCTCAAACAGATTCCTTCTTTAAAAAACCTTTCTCAACTAGCGCAGCGAAGCATCCACAGCCAATGGCATAACGGGGAACATTTTGGCTCACCAATCACTACGCTGCGCTCCGTGCTTAGCGATCCACGTCCCAAGCGAATCTCAACCACGAAGTCCGAATCCACGATAGTAACCGGGACAAGCTCAACCCAGTGAGCCGAAGGCGAACGTCTCAACTTCTTCAACTTTCTCACCGGCCAAAAACCAACACACAAAAAAAAGACAACCTTTGGGAGATTGTCTTTGAAATCGGTAATAATTAGAATGACCACACCCATTACGGGAGGCTTAACCGAATGATCTCGGCGGTCTTGCTAAACAAGAGTAAATTTTTGGGTGGATTATAATCGGGAATTGCCCTTAAAATCAAAGACTTTTCCAGTAGGATGCCACAAAGATAAGCGGCTCAAACTCAAATTACAAGTTTTTAGCATATTATTTTCAAAAAAAGTACCCAATTTAGGGTAGAAGCCTTGATTATTCCAGTTCCTTTGGATTCTTCTAGATTCTGTTTTCCAGTTGGTTGGCGCAGTTTTTTTCTCGCCCCCATACAGTTGTCGGGATTCGCAGATTTCAACTTTTTCAACTAGCGAAGCGAATCAACTAGCGAAGCTTGCGAGCGAAGCCTGCGAGCGAATCAACTAGCGAAGCGAATCAACTTCTTCAACTAACAGAATATCGAATGTAGAATAACGAATATCGAATAATAAAATAAAAATCCAAGTAAGAATCCAAATTGTCTCAACCAGCGAAGCACTCAACAACGAAGTCCGTATCCACGATAGTAATCGGGACGAGTCTCAACCTAGTGAGCCGTAGGCGAACGTCTCAACTTTTTCAACTAGCGAAGCGAATCAACTTCTTCAACTTTTCTCAACCTCAAGAAAAAGGTCCGTTTCGCAGAATTTTCAAGAAAGCTGCTTTCCGGCGCTTAGCTACCGGCAAATGAGCCCCATCTATTGTTTTGACATAATTTTCAGTTCTTAGATACTGTTCCATGTTGCGCAAGTTGATAATATGCTGTTTGTGTATCCGTTGAAAATTATAGGGCTTCAAAATCTCTTCAAAAACCTTGATGGTACGGGCGGTCGTTAGGGTCTCTTTTTTGGTATAAATCTTCGTATAGTTATCATAGCCTTCCAAGCGAATGATGTCGTCAAACACAACAAAAGTATAACCCTTAGTGGTCGGAATAGAAAACCGCTGCGGAAAGGACGTACTTTGGGATTGCTCCAATAATCCCTGCAAAGCATTTAGTTCTTGCAACCCCGGTCGTTTGCGCACCTTGGACACCGCCTTGACCAATTCATTGACGTCTATGGGCTTCAAAATATAGCCGATACTATAAAAACCGCAGGCTTGTTGAAAATACTCATCCCACGCTGTTACAAAAATGACATCGAAGGTCACTTCATTCAAAAACTTAAAGATGTCAAACGCCAAACCATCTGCCAGCCGGATATCCAAAAAAGCTACGTCAATTTTCACATTAGGGTCATTGATTAATTTGACCCCTTCGGCCACAGACTCTCCCGTACCGGTAATATGGACATTGGTACAATACTCCCCAATATAATTCACCAATAACTCCATATTGCTCTTCTCATCTTCTAGTATGATGGCGTTGATTGGTGGATTATCATTAGTAGTAGGGATTTCCGTTTTTCTCGTGGTTGGTGTAATATTAGTAGGCATGATTTTCAATTGATAGCTTTTCTCAAACAATGTGCGTCCAACAAAGGTACAAAATCCCTTGTTAAATTCAACATATTATAATATATTTTTTTGTAACTGTGAGCTTGCGCCGAAAAGTCGTATGTAACGATATAACGGTGTAACGATATGACGGTGTAACGGTGTAACGGTATAACGGTATAACGGTATAACGGTATAACGGTGTAACGGTATAACGGTGTAACGGTATAACGGTGTAACGGTATAACGGGAAGGCAAGAAAGAAATCTTAATCCTTGAACTTAACGGCTAGTCAACCAAGAGAACGTCCCCCTTGAACGCCGAAGGCAACTACTAGCGGTGTAACGGTGTAACGGTATAACGGTATAACGGGAAGGCAAGAAAGAAATCTTAATCCTTGAACTTAACGGCTAGGCAGCCAAGAGAACGTCCCCCTTGAACGTCCGAAGGACATTGAACGCCCGAAGGGCAATTTGAACGCCGAAGGCAATGAACGCCCGAAGG
>JALVCY010000141.1 GCA_027009605.1 Saprospiraceae bacterium | reverse complement strand
ACGCTATCTTTATGTGCAAGGTTTTAGTAAAAGATGACGACTCCTGCAAATGAAGAAAAATCCCAATCAAAAACCCAAATTTCTCAACTAGCGAAGCGAATCAACTTTTTCAACTCTCTCAACCAAAAACCCAAACAAAATTCCAAATGTCATATAATGAGTAAAATCCCCAAGCAAAACCCCAAATCGTCTCAACCTGCGAAGCACTCAACCCGAAGTCCGTATCCACGATAGTAATCGGGACGAGTCTCAACCAGAGAGCCGAAGGCGACCGTCTCAACTTTTTCAACTAGCGAAGCGAATCAACTTCTTCAACTTCCTAACCCACCAAAGTAAATCACTCAGCAATGAAGCCAAAAACAAACCACCACCGAAGCCAAAGGCCAAAAGCGCCACCGGTGCGCCCCAAAGACCAAAGGCCCAAAAAATCCACCCCAAAACCCCAAATTCTCAATAAAAAAAACTAATTTTGTCCGAGTCTTTTTTGCCGCAAGGCGTTATCAAAACCAGCTATGCAACCAATCAGCCAGACCATGACGGAATTAGAAGCCTATTTTGCTCCCTTTCGGGAAAAAATTGTGGGATATGATACGGAGTTTATCACCCCTTACGGCAAAAAACCATTGATTTATGCCGATTGGACGGCCAGTGGGCGGCTTTATGCACCTATTGAAGAGAAAATCAGTCACCAAATCGGCCCCTTTGTCGGAAATACACATACCGAAACTTCAACGACCGGGACAGCCATGACCAAGGCTTATCATAAGGCCAAAGATATCATTAAGGCGCATCTGAATGCCAAAGAATCTGACGTTTTGATTTCATCTAATTCGGGGATGACCGGTGTCATTAATAAATTTCAGCGGATTTTGGGCCTGAAACTCCATGAGCGTTTTAGTGCGATGATCGACTTGCCGGCAGAAGACCGTCCGGTGGTATTGGTGAGTCACATGGAGCATCATTCCAACCAGACTTCTTGGCTGGAGACGATTGCGGATGTACATGTCATTCCGGCCGGTGCGGATGGGTTGATGGACTTGGCAGAATTGGACAAGTTACTGGCTCAATATCCTAACCGCATTAAGATAGCGGCCGTAACTTCATGCTCCAATGTGACCGGTTTGATGACGCCTTATCATGAGATTGCACGCAAGATGCACGAAAATGGCGGCTTATGTTTTGTCGATTTTGCTTGCTCGGCTCCGTACATAGAGATTGATATGAATCCGGCGGATCCGTTGGCTGCTTTAGATGCGATTTATTTTTCTCCACATAAATTTTTAGGCGGTCCCGGTTCGGCAGGAGTCTTGGTCTTTAAGGCGGAGCTCTATAAAAACCGGGTGCCGGATAACCCCGGCGGGGGCACAGTGAATTGGACGAATCCTTGGGGCGAACACAGCTATATTGATGAAATAGAAGCGAGAGAAGACGGGGGGACGCCTAGTTTCTTGCAGACAATGCGCACCGCACTCAGTATTCAACTCAAAGAAAAAATGGGTGTTCAGCGTATTTTGGATAGAGAACACGAAATCTTAGATTTGCTCTGGCCAAGGATGAAATCCATCAAAGGCTTGCATTTACTGGCTGACAATCAACCGGATAGGCTGGGGGTTATCTCCTTTTATTTTGAGCATATTCATTATAACCTTACGGTAAAATTGTTGAATGACCGGTTTGGAATCCAAACTCGCGGGGGCTGTTCTTGTGCCGGTACGTATGGCCATTATCTGCTGGAAGTCTCTTACCAAAAATCAAAGCGTATCGTGGATAGTATTAGTCATGGAGATTATTCTCAAAAACCGGGTTGGGTACGTCTTTCCATTCATCCGACCATGACCAATGACGAAATTCTTTACATTGCCGATGCCCTGGAAGCCCTTGCGGAAAATTATGAATCTTGGAGTGCGGATTATATCTATGATTTGCATAAAAACGAATTCTATCACAAAAGTGAACCGGCCATGGAAATGAAGTTGGTGGATGATTGGTTTGATGGTTCGATGTTATAGCGGTGCGTTTACTCCTAAAAGTATTCTGCTGTAAAACTAGCAAATTTTATTCTGTCTGGGAATTTTGTTGAGTCCGCTCCGAAAAGTCGGATGCAGTGGCTTGCTCTTGAGTCCACAAAATTTTATTTGGATTCTTTTTAACTAGTGCGACCGAGACAAGGTGTCGCCCCGCCGGGGCTTCTAGTATCGTGCGATGTTGTTTGTTACAAAGGTGTCGCCCCTACGGGGCTGACAACAGAGAAGGCACAGCCTAGATGCATAAGCCTGAGCCCCAGCGGGGCGATATCTTGGTAAAGACTAAAATAAAAATAGAAGGGATATAGCTCCGTAGGAGCGACACCACGCTGCACTAGGTCATTGTAGCCAAATATAATTTTGTTCAGTGCTTTAACTTCTGGCAAAGTGGACTTTTCGGAGCGGACTCAACAATTGAACAAAAACCGTTCACAATAGATAAAGTCAATCCTACCATATTCCCCACTATTTGTCACACACTCAAGTCTTTTTAAGAGCAATCTCCTTCTATTTTGCGTAAGCTTCCGTATCTTTGCCGACTAAACTAAGACAAAGATGGAGACTCCTAAGCGTTATATGATTACTTCGGCTCTGACCTATGCCAACGGCCCCTTACATATCGGGCACTTGGCGGGAGCTAATTTGACCGCCGATATTTATGCACGTACCTTGCGAAATCTGGGTAAAGATGTGCTGTACGTCGGGGGGTCGGATGAGCATGGCGCAGCGATTACCATCAAAGCCTTACGAGAAGGGACGACACCACAGGCGATTATTGATAAGTACCATAAAATGTTTGAAGAGTCCTTTCGGAAAATAGGCATTTCGTTTGATATTTATCATCGGACTTCGGAAGCCATCCATCACCAAACTTCGCAGGATTTTTTTAGGACACTCTACCAAAAAGGGGAGTTTATCGAAAGAGAATCCGAGCAGTATTACGACGAAGAAGCCAATTCCTTTTTGGCAGACAGATACATCAAAGGGACTTGCCCCAAATGCGGTTACGAAGAAGCCTACGGCGATCAGTGTGAGCAATGTGGTTCGACATTGAGTCCAACTGAACTAATCAATCCGCTATCCACGCTTACGGGAAATAAACCCGTTTTGCGCAAGACTACCCACTGGTATTTGCCTTTGGACAAGTATGAATCTTGGCTCAAAAAATGGATTAACGAAGGCATCTTAGATGGTCAAAAAGTGCATGACCCGAAAAAATGGAAGAATCATGTTCTCGGGCAATGCAATTCTTGGTTGGATTCCGGTTTGCAACCTAGGGCGATGACCCGGGATTTGGATTGGGGGGTGGATGTGCCATCTGAAGTGCCCGGGGCGGAAGGCAAGAAGCTGTATGTTTGGTTAGATGCGCCCATCGGTTATATCTCGGCATCCAAGCAATGGGCCTTGGACACCGGCAAGGACTGGGAGCCCTACTGGAAATCCCAAGATACGGCATTGATTCACTTCATCGGGAAAGATAATATTGTCTTTCACGCCTTGATATTTCCGGCCATTTTGAAGGCGGAAGGCACTTATATTCTTCCGAAAAATGTACCCGCCAATCAATTTTTAAACCTGGAAGGAAATAAAATATCTACATCTCGAAACTGGGCCATTTGGCTGCATGAATATCTCGAAGACCTTCCGGGAAAAGAAGACGTATTGCGCTATTATTTGACCCGCATCATGCCCGAACAAAAGGACAGCGAGTTCACTTGGAAGGGCTATCAAGATGCCAATGATAATGAATTGGTCAATAATTTGGGTAATTTCATCAACAGGGTATTGGTATTGACCAATAAGTATTATGACGGGATCATCCCTGATTTTGATACCAATTTGGCGATTATCTCTTCCGAAGGTGAAGAAGTGATGACATTTCAGGATTCGGAGTTGTTGATGGTTTTTGATAAATTGCAGGAATTGGTGGATTTTGTCCAAAAATTTGAGTTTAGAGCCGCCCTAAAAGTCTTGATGGAAATCTCGACTATTGGCAATCAATTTTTGCAATTCAATGCGCCTTGGAAACTCCAAAAAACAGATCCCGAATTGACGAAAGTCGTGATGAATACGGCTGCCCAAATCGTCGTTGCCTTGAGTGTAGCGATGGAGCCGTTTATTCCATTTGCTTCCGCCAAATTGAGAAAGATGTTGAATCTCCCTGCCGTTGCCGGAAAAGGGGAGTTGTCTGCTATCTTGGAGAATCTCTCCGAAGGGAATCTATTGATTGAGCCCGGTCACCAACTCGGAAAAGCCGATTATCTGTTTGAGCGGATTCCGGATGAATTGGTTGAAGCCCAACGTGCTAAACTCCAAACAACAACACCCGCTCCGGAGACTTCGTATGAACCGGTAAAGCCGACCATCCAATTCGACGACTTCACCAAATTAGACATTCGTACCGCCACCATTCTGACTGCTGAAAAGATGAAAAAAGCCAAAAAATTATTGGTTTTGACGGTTGATTTAGGCTTTGAACAGCGGACTATCGTCTCCGGTATCGCCGAATTTTATCAGCCGGAAGACATCATCGGCCGCCAAGTGCTCGTCTTAGCCAATCTCGCCCCAAGAAAACTACGCGGCGTCGAGTCCCAAGGCATGATTTTGATGGCGGAAAATGGGGAGGGTGGATTGAGTTTCGTGGC
>JALVCY010000140.1 GCA_027009605.1 Saprospiraceae bacterium | reverse complement strand
TTATTTGGTTTTCTCTTTTATTTTAACCCTCTAAATCTCCCTAAATTAGGGAGACTTGTGGTAAACCAAATAAAATTTTGTTCATCGCTTTAATTTCTGGCAGAGTGGACTTTTCGGAGCGGACTCATCTATCTTGCGGTCAGTTAGAAGAATTATTGTTGTAGTCGAGGTAAAAAAGCCGCCCACTTTTTGGGTATTTGCAGAAAAAATATTATATTTGCTATAGACTAAGGGACGACGCTAATTAGGGGGTATTCTTCGAGCTTCCTTTGGGAGTTAAGTTTATTTTAAAACTAAAATTATGAAAAAGATTATTCTTTTATTTGCCTTTGTCTTATTTGGCATGGCTAGCTACGCAAACACGACGGCAGAAGTAATGCCTCCAAAGTCTATTGAGTTGACTGAAAACATGGTGATTGGCCAGAATGACATTTCGGATAAAGTTTATTATCTGGGTCGGTATAAAGTCTATGTTAACGGAGAATATATTGGAACTTATGATGTTTATCTTGTAGTTCCCGATTAATGCGAACTCTGAAGTGCGGATTGTTTTCCGCACTTCTTTTTTACATAACAAAAACAAAAGAATGATGCGATTTGGAATTTTTATCTTCTCCCTTTTATATTTCTCACCTTCATTGATGGCTCAAGATGTCGTAATAACCTACGAGCGAACTGCTAACATTGAAAACCAAACTAAGCAAATAAAAGACGAAGCATTACGGCGTAGTGTGGCCAAGGATTTGGCAAAGCCCTACTACTTCACTTTACTTAGTATGGGAAATGAATCTGTGTATAAGCCGGCACCGGAAGTTACATCGAATGATAAAGAACGTGAATTAAGCATGGGCTCGAGGGACAATGTTAAAATCATGACTATAGGTATGGCAGATGGGGGGATTTATAAAAATAGGGCAACTAAAGAGTACTTAAGCGAAGAGAATTTATTAGGGAAAAGATTCTTAGTGAAAGATACTTTGTTAGATTTCAACTGGAAGATTTTACCGGACACTAAGAAAATTGGAAAGCTGGAATGTATGAAAGCGACCACAACTTATGACGGGAAGGAGATCGTAGCTTGGTTTGCTCGAGAAATACCTATTTTTGATGGGCCGAGATTGTATCAGGGCTTACCCGGTCTTATTATTGAACTTTATACGCCAAGCTTGAATTTTAAAGTAATATCCATCAAAGAGCTGAAGGATAAGGTCGAACTTACTAAGCCTAGCAAAGGTAAGCCTGTTTCTCTCCAAGAGTATAAAAAGATTCAAACGGAGCGAATCAATGCTTTGAAGCAAGGTCGAATGTTTGGAAATTGAAGACATCGTGATTAACGAGAGAACTGTTCAGTACGGATTTTTTTTGAGCAAAAAGTTTTTTTATGTCAAAAATAGTTTGTGCTGAATAGTTTCTTAGTTTATACCGTGTTTTTTTTGCTTTAGCTTTCGGAAAGTACAAAACTTGCGTAAATCTAAATAGATATTTCTTATTATGGAAGTACGTTTTATGTCGGGACATCCCTTTTATCGAAATATAATTTTGTTTTTAGGTTGTACATTAATGTGGTCTGTAGGTTTGCGGGCACAAGGTGTTTTTGCGCAAGCTATAACCAAAGATGCTCATCCGGTGGTGCAGGTAGCGATAGAATTGTATGACTTGAATGCAAAGAAGATTGTCGATTTTGGGCTGACCGATATTCACGGAAACGTGCAATTGGATGCCAAGCCGGGACACTATTTACTTGAAGCCAAACATCTTTCGTATGCGCCGGTGTCTCTTGATATTGAGATTAAGTCAGGTGTGGATACCGTTATTTGCCGGATGCTACCCAAGTCTGTTGAGTTAGGAGAGATTTTAGTCCAAGATAAAATGGGAATGGGTCAACAGAAAGGGGATACCATTTCTTATAATCTGAAGGCATTTGTAAACGGAAATGAAGAAAAGTTAAAGGATGTGATTAATAAGCTTCCCGGGATGGAAGTAACTGAAACGGGAGATGTGAAAGTGAATGGGAAAGTGGTGGACGAATTATTAATTGATGGTAAAGAATTTTTTGGTGACAACCAAAAGGCCGCAACCGATAACATCAATGCGGAGATGTTGGAAGGGATTGATTTATTAAATGATTACGAAAGCTTTAATCCGGTCAAAGAGATTGAAGGGAGTGATAAGACGGCCGTAAACATACGCCTAAAAGAAGAGTTTAAAGGTAAAGTGGTTGGCTCTGTAGAAGCTTTGGGTGGCCATCGTGATGCCTACCAAGTGCACAGTAATTTATTTTCGTTTTCACGAAAGTTTAATGTGAGCGGCTTGTTTGATATTAATAATATTAATGCCCAAACCATAAGTCTAACGGATTATTTGTCGATGACCAAAGGCGTGCAGCGGGATATACGTGCTGACCGGCGCAGTGTCTCTCCTTTCGGAGAAATAGGGGATTTGCCTGATTTTTTGCTTTCGGATGATCATGCAGAGAAAAAGTCGGTTGAATTTGGTGCCTTAAATTTTGCAATATATCCCAATAAACAACTGAAAATCAATGGGTTCTCTACTCTAAATTACCTAAGCCTAAAGGAGAAGATACAGTCAAATAAGTATTTTGATGCAAGCTTGCCAATTCGGGATTATGGGGAATCCACCCGTAGTGACGGGCACTTTTTGTTTAATCAAACACGGCTAAATGTAGAGTATTTGCCAAATCGAAATACGCTATTGAATTATTCTGTTAGGTGGAATCCAAATCACAATAAACAGGAGCGGGAAGTGACCAGCTCGTTGCTTGATTCTATGACCAATAGCCAAATCACAGAGCATAAGAAAGGTCATAAAAATGTTTTAGGTCAGCAGGTTAGTTTTATTAAACGGATAAAGCGATTGAGTTTGTTGTCATTTAGTGTCTATCATGAGTTTAAGCAAACCGAAAGAAAGTATGCAGTGCAGACATCAGACTCTTTATTTGCTTTTGACTATGACCATATTCATCAAGATGATCGATTGTATTCTAATGAGTTTGGCGCCATTGTCAAGTATAGTAAAAAGATTCATCGAGACTTGTTTAGGTTTGCCGTAGGCTATGATGGGAGAAGTGATAATTTTTATTTGAATAGTAATTTTAATACAGATTCGGTAGTTGATATGAAATATAAGCTGTCGAAACCTTATTCTTTTTTGTCCATGGAGCGTAGTAAAGGCTTTTTTCAGTATAAACTGAAAATGCAGCTCAAAGGGTTTGAATTGATTCATCATCTGCAGTCCGGCCGGCAATTATTTTTGGCTCCGTCTGCCCGGGTTAAATTTTCTTTTAAACCGACACATGAGCTATCTATTTTTTATGACAGAAGTGCAGAAAGTCCTTCTATTACAAAAATAAGTCCGCAAAGATATGTGACAGATTATAAAAATTATTCGGTGGGTAGCCAAAACTTATTCGAAATCGCCGTCGGGAATACGGTTGCTCTAAACTATTTGCTTATTGACCTTTTTAATGGTATTTTGATTTATGCAAATTCATCTTATGCAGTCTATTCTAATCCTTTGGGGACTAATATATGGGGAAGCCAAGATTTTTACCGGAAGGAATATGCTATTATCAATAGAAAGGAGAGATGGAATGGCATGGTCAATACAGAATGGCGAGTAAGCAAGCTAAAATCCAAGTTAAAAATACAGCTTTCTTATACAGGGCTTCAGCAATCCGGATTGATTGATGGTCAATCTAATCTAATGAATTCTCAATTCTTTTCATGGAAGTTAGGGATACTTAGTTTGGCAAAAAAAAGTAAGCTGAGTTATGATTTTGGTATAGAGCATCGAATACAATTGGTGACTAATTCCTTGCTCTCTACCCAAACAAAGGCCAACTCTTGGATGCCTTATTTGGATTTATCCGGTGTGTTGGGGAAGCGCATTCATTATTATTTGGATAATCGGTTTTCTTATTATTCCACAGCTACACAAATAAAGAAATTAACAGAGATGGATGCAAAAATAGTTTATAAGCAAAAAAAATCTCCTTTTCGATTCTGGTTTGTAGCATACGATATGCTAAATTTAGGGAAGACGACTTTCGTCGAGCAAAGTGCCAACGCCTATCAAGTATCATTGGATTCTTACTCCCGCTTGCCCGGTTACTTAGGACTAGGTGTGGGGTATGAGTGGTAATTCATCCGGATCGGTAAGCTCGGAGCTTTGTGGAGAGATTGGTGAGTCGGAAGCTAGAGTGATTAGCTTGGATATTTGATGAAGGGGCTTAGGATAAGCGTTTGCACAAAATAATATTCTCCTAACAATAATCCCACGCACCCAAAACCAAATAATATTCTGAATCACCCACTTTTTTACAAAAAATATCAAGAAAAATTTGCATCTATCTATCTATCTATCTATCTATCTATCTATCTTGCGGTCAGTTAGAAGAATTATTGTTGTAGTCGAGGTAAAAAAGCCGCCCACTTTTTGGGTATTTGCAGAAAAAATATTATATTTGCTATAGACTAAGGGACGATAAGGACGCTAATTAGGGGGTATTCTCCGAGCTTCCTTTGGGAGTGGATATTTTAACGGTGAGTCTGCTCCGAAAAGTCCACTTAGCCGGAAATTAAAGCACTGAACAAAATTTTATTTGGTTTGCCATAAGTCTCCCTTCTTAGGGAGATTTAGTGGGTTAAAATAAAAGAGA
>JALVCY010000139.1 GCA_027009605.1 Saprospiraceae bacterium | reverse complement strand
TACCCACATCTCTCAACTAGCGCAGCGAATCAACTAGCGAAGCTTGCGAGCGATTCAACTTTTTCAACTAAAAACCCAAACAGAAATCCAAATATCCAGTGATGAAGTAAAGTCCCAAATAAAAACCAAATCATCTCAACCTGCGCAGCACTCAACAACGAAGTCCGCAGGACAAGTCTCAACAAGAGAGCCGAAGGCGAACGTCTCAACTTTCTCAACTAGCGCAGCGAATCAACTAGCGAAGCTTGCGAGCGATTCAACTTCTTCAACTAGCGCAGCGAATCAACTTTCTCAACCACAAAAACCAAGCATCCGGCAATAGAACCAAGAACAACCCTCTACCCAAGCCAAAGACCAAAAGCGCCACCGGCGCGCCCCAAAGACCAAAGACTCCTTCTAGCGTTCCACCACCACCTTCTTCACCTGCACCATCCGCCCATCAAAGACAATCCGCAAAAAATACAAACCCGGCGGCAAGTCACCAACAGGAATCCGGCTCACCGTATCATGCAGCCTTACAGAAAAATGAGACGTGCCCGAGATGTCCACCAAGTCCACCATCATGCCTACTTGAATCAAATCCAGCGGCACTTCTATTTGGAAGGCATCACTCGTTGGATTGGGATAGACGGAGATGGCATCGTAGGTCGGCAGGTCTTCGGTCGGAGTCATACACCAGTCGATGATTTCTTGGACGGAGTTGAAGCCCGGCGCATTATCGTGAATCTCTATCGTACCGTCTATGGTGCCTTCGGTGAATAGGGGGCAGAGACCGGAGATGTTGGTTAGGTTGGGGGTGTTTGCTATGGACGATGGGTCACCACCTATTTTAACGTACTTTAAGTTTTTCAGGCAAGTTATTTTTTCCAGATTTTTATTATTGCTAATAATTAACCCGCGGTGCAATGAATCAATATCTGAAAAGCCCGTAATCTCTTTAATGGATGGGTTGTTATAAATATCAATAAAATCCGGTGCATTGATATTGCTAATACTTAAAGATGGGTCAAGTGAGTCGCATCCCGAAATAATAAAGGTATGTCCGGAATAAGTAGGAGAGACCATTAAGGCAGAAATATCTTTCAGGTTCTTATTGTGGGCAACAAACCCGTGTTGGATATAAGAAAGGTTTTCTAATCCTTCTAAGGTTTGTAAGTCACCTATTTCGTTGGGTATGGTAAATGTGAATCCAATTGAATCAAGGTTGTGTAATGCAGCGAGTGTTGATACATTGGTAAATCTAAAAGTAATATATCTCGCATATTTCAGGCTGTCCAATCCATCGAGCGTGGTAAGTAACGGGTTTCCACGTAAGTTTATATCACCGTCTGTACTCCAAGTACCATCCACTCGAGTCAACCCCAACAACCCCACCACAGAAGTAAGCGAGTCATTATGGGTGATTTCTATATTTTTGGTAGTTTTGGGAAAAGAGCCTGTGAAGGGGCCGAATGACTTTAGTCGGGGGTTGTGATTGATTTTTAATTGGTATTCAAGCGTCTTAGTACTATCGAATAAGTCATTGATAATTAGTAGGTTGTCATTATTTTCAATGATTATTTCCGAATAGTGCCGGATGTTTTTAAATCCGTTGATGGATTTGAGTTGGGGATTATTTACTATTTCAATACGGGATGAGTTTATTTCAGCGGTGTCGGATATTTGGTTGAATCCGGAGATGGTTTTTAGTAAAGGATTATCTTGGATTCGGGCATTGATGTGTTCACCTTTTACATAAGGAAAGGCTATGTCTGTTATTTGAGTGTATGAAATATCCAAGTTGTATAAATAATGGAGATTTTGCAAGGGCTGTAAGCTAGAAATAGGGCAGTTGTATAAATTGATGTCAGCTAGACTGGTAATATTTTCCAGTGCGGTAATATCTGTTAAGTTTGGATTGCTTAGAAGAGTGATGCTGTATAGTTTCTTTATTCCGGCAGGAAACCCATCCAAAGATGTCAGCATATCATTGCCGGTAAGATGAAGGTCAAATTCATCTTCAAACACTTGGTCAATCTGCTCTAACCCGACAATGGATTGTAAAGAGTCATTTCCCCAAATATCAATCGACTTTCTAACGGTATGAAGCGAATCCAAACCACTAAGATTCTTCAAGTGGGGATTATGAAAAATCTCCACGTTATCTACCTTTTTTAGCGGAAGCAAGGCACTCAAATCGGATATATCCGTCACATCAAATTGATTGTAAGGCCGAATAAGGAGAGAACCGTCAATCTCATCATAATCCCATGCCCCAAAATTATCTACTGATTCTTGCGAAATTAACAGAACATTCCCATGATAGACATTTTGGGCTGAGCCAAGGGAAAGATAAAATACAAACTGGATAAGTAAAATGACTTTTTTCATTGGCTAATATTGTATATCTTGCGCTAAGATACGAAAAAAAGTGGGGCTTGGGAGAAGGTGCGTTGGAATACCATAAATTTGATAACTATATGCAAAGAAAAGAAAGAATCGCCCCCAAAGCCAACAAAAGCCCCCGATTTTCAAAATTTACCAAAGGCACAAAGCCTGATGCCAAGACAACAAACGATGAAACCCAACTACACGGAATTTTGGAAATCTCCCCCAGCACCAACCACCTTAGTGAAGGTATGAAAAAACTGAAAACATTTTTCTTTGTAGGCTTCCTATTGTTCTCAATCTCTTTATTGCAAGCCCAAAACTTGGAGAGAATGGGACTATTTATCGGCACCAATATGCAAGCCAAAGGCAACCCAAGTTATTATTTGAAATTTGATTGCCTTCGTATCCAGAGCACTTATCTCAACAATGATGATTTTTACTCCAACGTAGCGAATAATGGAGTAAGTGTTTCTCCTTCGCTGATAGACTTGGCACCGGAGATGCGGGGTATCACGCAATATTTGGACGCCATACCGCAAGTACGCACTCAAAAACCAATTTGTGTGCCGAATCCACCGCCCTACGGCTATGGCGGTTCTTATCGTGATGGTTTGGACATCAAATGGTCTGATTGGTTTTATGATACTAAAAAGCCATCCCCTAAGATTGGAGAATATAGTAGTGGGAAGGTAGCAGAGATTTATTTTACTAAACCTACCCAAAAAATGTTTTTAGCTATTGATTGGGATGAAAGCGGAGCTTATGACAAAGTTAATGAGATCTATATAGTTCCTGATAATGATCTTATTAGTGCTAAAAATCAACCTCCGGGAACTCCTATATCAATAGGTATAACAATGGACACAGATTTTCCTATTCCTACGACTGCCAAACCTGGAATTTATACTCTGAGAGTGGTTACATTAGGTGGAAATGGCTCATTCCCTGCTCCGGGGACTTGGTTCAATGGAGCAATGGTTGATTTGCCGGTAAATATTTGTGAGAATGGAGTGTACAGTATTAAGCCGTTAATTCCTCCTTATACCAATATGGCTGGGCAAAATCTATCTTATATCAATAAGATAAAAATTAACGGTAACACCCTATTTGATAATCCTGTTACCGGCTATACTAGTTTGATGAACTCAGTAACACAATTAAGCTCAAACGATAATATAAGCTTGGAAAATAATACAGAATACAAGTTCATATTAGAAACTGACCAGAATGCAAACTCTATTGACTGGGAAATATTGCTGAACGGAGTATTATTGACTTCTGCTCAAGCAGGCAAAAAATGGGTCGGTGGATTCAGCACCAAATTAAATATTAAGACCGGATTAAATAGACTCACTGTCCGTGCGGGAACAGGGAATGAAACCCATTTTTTATTTGTAAAAGAAGGTACTGGATGCAATGCCGTTTCGCTTCCGCAAAATACGGGTGCAGGCTTGATTCGTTTCATGCTAAATAAAGTCGAAGACTCCCAAAATCCCGATAAATATGCCGTAGTGGACCAGCAAGATCCCAACACCTATTATGATTATGCCGTTTGGAACACACTGCTGGCTTCTAAATATGGTCAGGGCACAACGGAAGCGATACATAATAAATTCGAGTCTTTGGAAAAAGACCCAACTAATGTTATCCCGGCTTTGAGCTATATAGAAGTAGGTAATGAAGAAGACGCCTATTGGTGGGAAAAACCGGAAGACGAAAATACACCCAATGCACAAATCCAAATGTTGCCGGAGTATTATGGAGCCATGCTAAGTGCAGCGTATGATGGAGGGTGCAACACCATGACATACAATGGCCAGCATCTTGGAATAAAGAATGTCTCCTCAGCTACGAAGGTGATTCCGGCGGGCTTGACCGGATTGCGTGGTCAATATGTCATTGATATGATTAAATATTTGGAGAAAGCAAGGTCATCATGCTCTACCAAACTGCCCTTTGATGCGCTAAATTTTCACCATTATACTACTCTACCTGCCGTAGAAAATGATCCGGATTATTCCAAGACATGGGGTAAGATGTTTGATAATTATAATTTTCGACCAAGCTTTGGGTATGGTGTAAGTCCGGAAAAAAGCCGGTTAAGATGGATGATGGAAGAAACATTGAAAAAGATATTAGCGAAAGTATCCGAAGATGCAATGAAGGAATTAAAGACGAAGGAAGTCTGGTTCTCGGAGTTCGGATATGACTCGCAGCCAAGCGCCATTTCAGAGTCTTGGTCTTCCATCCCACCGGTCGGAGATAATACCGCTCAAGAGACTCAGGCACAGTGGATCGTGCGCTCTTATTTGGAGTTG
>JALVCY010000138.1 GCA_027009605.1 Saprospiraceae bacterium | reverse complement strand
TGACGAATGTCGAATGATGAAGTAAAAATTCCGACAAGAACCCATATCTCTCAACTAGCGAAGCGAATCAACTTTCTCAACTTCTTCAACTAACAGAATATCGAACGCAGAATGACGAATGTCGAATGATGAAGTAAAAATTCCGACAAGAACCCATATCTCTCAACTAGCGAAGCGAATCAACTTTCTCAACTTCTTCAACTAACAGAATATCGAACGCAGAATGACGAATGTCGAATAATGAAGTAAAATCCCCACAAAAACCCATATCATCTCAACCTGCGAAGCACTCAACCACGAAGTCCGCATCCACGATAGTAATCGGGACGAGTGAATCAACTAGCGAAGCGAATCAACTTTTTCAACTTCTTCAACTAACAAAATAACAAACGCAGAATGCCGAATACCCATCAACGAAGTCAAAAACAAACCACTAGCGAAGCCATAGACCAAAGCCCCAACTAAACATGCAACACCAGCAGTGGAATCTCAGAATTCAGCACCATTCGTTTGGTTGTACTCTTATGGAAAATTCTTTCCCAGAAGCTTCTTTTTTGGGAGACAACAGTTAAAATGTCTATGTTATGGTTGTGAATATAATGGTTTAGGCCATCGGTGACGCTACTGTCTTTTACCTCTGCAAAGTACATGGGGGTTTCAGGATCTTTACTGGCAAATACTTTTTCGAAGATAAGCTCTTCCGGGCTGGTGCTCAAGTCTTCCGGATTATTATTTATGTGTACAAAATGGAGTGCTGCATTAAATGTTTTGGCGAATTTTAGGATTTTGTCTAAAACTTGCCCCTCTGTGGCAGAATAGTCGCTGGCAAAAAGGATGTCATTGATAGGACTAAATTTGATGTCAGGCGGAATCAGCATGACAGGGCAATGGGCTTGTTGGCTGACATCAGAAGATACCGTTCCAAACACTTTTTCGATGGCTAGGTGCTCTCCCATGGTACCCATGATAATCATATCCACATCGGGTGATTCAGACATCTTGATGACCTCGTCCACGGCGAAGCCTAGTTTAGCTTCGTAAGTGACCTTAACTTTAGAGTCACTAGGTTGAAGGCTTTGTACCAATTGTTTTAGGGTTTCATTGATTCGTTCTTCTTGCTCCGTTATGGTCAGCAACATGGCGGGGTTGGCGACATCAAGCGGCGAATTGTAGGCATGGATGAGCCGGAGCTGTGCCCCCGTTTTTTCGGCGTAAGCCAAAGCGAATTGAAACGCATTTTTTGAAGTGTCGGAAAAATCGACAGGAACAAGGATGTTTTTCATAGTCAGTGGTTTTGAGTGTTTAAATAAATAGGAATAAATCCATCTTTGCAAGTCATTTTTGGATGGATTGGTATCTTGAAAAACCAAATCTCCATTGATGCTGAGTGCGGGGATTCCTATTAATTTTTTGTCCATCATTTCATCAATATCTTCCACTTGGTCGATGGTCATGTCATAACCCGCCGCCAATAGCTCATCGAGCATATTGTGCAGCGTCGTGGTCGCTTCTGAACCAATACCGTAAATCTTTACATTTATTTTCTCCATTATCTTTTTCGTAACTTTTAGCGAACTCAGTTTTTGTCAGTAAATGCTCTTTTGGTGTTTGCTTTCGCCAAAATTTTTCTCGCATGACTATGGCTGCGCATCAAAAAATGTAGCTTCAACAGACAACAAACGTATATTTCCTTCCTAAAAGCAGGAGCACCCAAACAGTCACCTTTTTTAAAACCTAATTACTTAAGGTATTGGTAATCAGTGTGTTGAAATGTAATTCCTTTGTTTTTTGTCTTACGTTTTCTCCTTGATTCAATATTATTGGATTTTAGCTTATAAAAAAATGACAATAGTTGGTTATTTTTAGTGATATTTGTCAGTGGATATGCCTTTGGCGTTTTAGAGTTGGGAAAGTTGAAGAAGTTGATTCGCTCGCAAGCTTCGCTAGTTGAAGGAGTTGAAAAGTTTGAAGGTTGCCAAGAAGGAAATGTTTGAATAATATTTGTGGGAATAGTGAGTGGTGAGCGGTGAGTAGTGAGTGTTGAGTGGTGAGAGATGAGTAGTGAGTAGTGAGAGATGAGTAGTGAGTAGTGAGAGATGAGTAGTGAGTTGCCAAGAAAGAAAAAAATCTGCGGGAATCTGCGGGGTTAAATCTGCGAGTCCCGACAGCTGTACGGGAGCGGGAAAGAAATCTGCGAACATCTGCGGGAAAAGAATTTGCGGGAATCAGCGGGAAAAAATCTGCGAACATCTGCGAAAAAAAAGAGTTGAGAAGGTTGAGAATGGCTCAATTTGTCCTTCGACGTTCAACTTATTTTTAGAGGTTTGCACAAATGCACAAAAAGAATAATCAAATGAATCTAGAATCAGAAGGCCTGCTAAAAGCAGTGATTGAATCCACGGTGGATGGGATTATTACCATCAATCACCGCGGGCAAATTCAGTTTGTCAATGATGCAACTGTCCGACTGTTTGGGTATTCCAAAGAAGAGCTGGTCGGTCAAAGTATGAACAAGCTCTTGCCCGATACGATCTCTCCGGAGCAACACGATGGATTTCTCCAAAATTATCTGGAATCCGGACACGCTAAGATTATTGGTATCGGGCGAGAAGTGAGTGGGCGTAGAAAAGACGGGACGACCTTTCCTTTCTGGTTGAGTGTCAATGAAACACGGGTGAAGGGTAAAGTCTATTTTACAGGATTGGTGCATGACTTGAGTGAGCAGAAAAAAACGGAGAGAGCGTTGACCGAACTAACCCGTGAACTCGAAGAAAAAGTTGCTCAAAGAACCCACGAATTAGCCGATGCCGTCAACCGCCTTCTCAAAATCAATGTGAAACTCGAAAAGGAAATCCAAGATAAAGCCGCCAAAGAAATCGCCTTGAAAAATAGCGAAGAAACACTCAAAATGGCTCTGCAACAAGAAAAACACCTCAATGAAATGAAATCCCGCTTCTTGTCTATGGCTTCTCATGAATTTAAGACCCCGTTGAGTGCGATTTTGTCTTCTGCTTCCATCTTGATGCGTTATACTCAAACCGACCAACAACCGAAAAGAGAAAAACATATCCTGAAAATTAAAAAAATGATTCGTCAACTCAATGACGTGCTTAATGATTTTTTGTCTGTCGAAAGAATGGAAGGCAATGAGATTAGCGTCAGCCCGAGTGCTTTTAGCCTGAAGGAGTTTGTGCCCAATGTGGTGGACGAAATGGAGACCATATTGAAGAACGGGCAGGAAATTGTGGTTAATTATCTCACTAAGGATGAAGATTTGTACCAAGATTCTAACATTTTACGCATTATTTTACGAAATTTGCTCTCGAATTCTGTAAAATACTCTGACCCCGGGCAAATCATCGAAGTTTCGGTGGATGCTAAAGGCGATAATTACGTGATTCAAATCAAAGATAATGGTATTGGAATTCCTGTCAGTGAACAACCTTTCATCTTTACACGTTTCTATAGGAGTTCGAATGCATCTAATATCCAAGGGACCGGTCTCGGTTTGGCCATTGTCGGAAGATATATCAAGGTGTTAGGCGGCCGGATTTCGTTTAAGTCGAAAGAAGGAGAAGGCAGTGTTTTTGTAATTAATTTGCCAAAAAATAATGGAAAAGAACAAGAAGATTTTAGTCATTGAAGACAATGAAGACGTTCGTGAGAACCTCAAAGAATTGCTTGAGTTGTCAGGTTATGACGTAGAGATTGCGGTGGACGGGAAGCAAGGTGTTATACGGGCGTTGCAATTCGTCCCGGATTTGATCTTGTGTGATGTGATGATGCCGGAGCTGGATGGTTTTGGGGTCTTGCGGATTATGAGCAATAAACCGGAATTGATGCGGATTCCTTTTATCTTCTTGACCGCCAAGACGGATCGACAGGATGTCCGCAAAGGCATGAATCTCGGTGCGGATGACTATATCGTGAAGCCCTTTGACGATGTGGAGCTATTGGAAGCCATCGAAACCCGACTCAAAAAAGTAGCACAGCTAAAAACAGACATGGGCTTTGAAGGCGATAATCTCCTGATGGAGAATATTGAAGCCAGTAAGAAAATGCTGCTGGATAATTTTGATGACCGGGCTTCTAAGCACTTTCGTAAAAAAGAAATCATCTACGAGCAAGGGGAGACGCTGGACTTCTTGTACTACATCCGAAAGGGAAAAGTAAAGATTATCAAAACCAACGAAGAAGGTAAAGATTTTGTCTTGGACATCTTGATTGAAGGGGAGTTTTTCGGGTATATGGATTTAGTGGAAAATGGAGTTAGCACGGAGACAGTCGTGGCCATGGAAGCCAGCGAAATCCTTCAAATCCCAAAGGATGGTTTTCAAAAAATGTTATGTAATAATCGAGTCATCTCCGCTTCTTTTATCAAATACTTAGCGATAAGCATCAAAGAACGGGAAGAAAAATTATTGCACCTAGCTTATGATTCAGTACGTCGGCGGGTGGCTTCTGCCTTATTGATTTTGCACCAAAAATCTGAAAATCAAGGCAAAAAAAGCATTGTCATTTTTAGAGAAGATTTGGCAGGTTATGTCGGGACCGCCAAAGAAACAGTCATCCGGACTTTGTCCGATTTCAAAGAAGAAGGCTATATTGACATCATGGAGCGCGGTATCATTAAAGTGGTGGATGCCAAAGGACTGGAAGAAATGCCTAATTAAAAGGTTAAGGGTTAAGGGT
>JALVCY010000137.1 GCA_027009605.1 Saprospiraceae bacterium | reverse complement strand
GGGGTGTTGGTAGCAGCCAAATTTATTTGGCTGAAAAAACATGTTCCAAATAAATTTGGAACTACCGACAAATCCATCAAATATGGATTTATATTAGGCTTTGCCCGTGGCGCCATGTTGCTCCGCTCCATGGCTACATCGGCAGTTGAAACAGCCGTTACATTGGATTTGGCAAACTGTTTGGGGGGGTGGTAGCAGCCAAATTTATTTGGCTGAAAAAACATGTCCCAAATAAATTTGGAACTACCGACTAATCCACAAAATATGGATTCTTTATTTGGCGGGCGCTCCTTTCACCTCGAAAATCAAAACTCGTAACTCTTCAATCCTGCATACCCTAACCGGAATTTCGTGTTTCTTTGCCTAAATCGTTTGACCGCCTACCCGTTACACCGCCACACCGCTAATGCCGAACAACCATCTTCCGAATCCCCAGCCTGCTAGGTGTTTGAAGCCTTACGAAGTACATTCCATTGGGTAGTTGTTGAGTATTTAGGTTTATTGTTTGTTGGCCTTTTGAGAGACGGACGGATTGAGCATGAATGGTTTTTCCCGCAAGGTCTATAATCGCTAGGTTGGCTTGCTCTGATTGAGTGTTTTGTAAATATAGCCAAGCCATATCGGCGGCGGGGTTGGGGCTAAGTCCAAAATTTAGATTTGTACTGAGTACGTCTTGAGTGCCTACGAATTGGTCAGAGTAAACGACGGTGCCCTTTGCCGGAGCTTGCGCACAATAATTATCCCCTTCTGTGGATGTCACACAGGCTTCTGAATTATAATTGACCATGTCCATGAATTCTACATCATCTATAGACCAGACCTTGCTCATATCATCCGTCGGATCCGGGCCGGTCGCAAATCGAAAGCGCACTTGGATGTCTTGGCCGGCAAAAGCACTCAAGTCCACCATGGATTCTACATATTTAGATTGCTCCGGAGTTTTCCCCCAATAGGCTTTTTGATTGGCTGTCAAGAAGGTATTAAAAGAAATTACGCCGGTATATTTATGGCGAAAGATAAAATCTCCTGCATCTTGCCAAGCAAGCCCGCCATCCGTAGAATATTCAAGAATGCCACCATCATCACCGGGCTTGGTGTCGTAGTATTGAAAAAAACGAAGTACCGGTTGGGTCGCAGCCAAGGTGACCGGATTTTTCATGGATAAGCTTTGCTCGGAAAGACCTTCCGCTCCGGGTACATAATAGGAGTGTTGCCCACTATAAAAATAGCCCAAGCCTGTACTGCCGGCCCAATCCCATTCATTATTGCCTTGGGTGGATGTTTTTTCCCATTTAGAGTCATCTGTTTCAAAGTCATCACTCCACAAACTTGCGGAATGATTGGAGCCGGTACTCAATTGGTAGGTGATGGTTTGCTCCGTCGCATCGTCCATGTCCCCTAGGTCAAAACTAATCATTCCACCCTGAACATCTGCCGCCATAGATGCCGAACCGGCTACGTAATCAGTCCCGTCCGGAATCTGATCCGTAACCACCACTCCGGTGACCTTTGCACCTTTGTAATTAGTGATTTTCAGTAAGACATTGATTTTATCGCCGGCGTTGATAGTTGGTGTGACTGTTTTTTGGATGGCCAGATTTTGGGTACAAGCAATGGGCTTGTCATAGGCTTCTTTGCCATCATTGATGTTATTGGAATCGCCTTGAGAAGCGCTCAAGCCCAAGCCCCTTTTTGCGAAAGCCTCCCAAATAAGACATTGATTAGCTCCCCCAAAATCCGCTTGATCCGCTGCCAAAATAGCATCTCGCCCATCCACAAAACCCGGCTGGCAAGGTTGTAATTTTAGTCCGTCTATAACCAACTGAATGGCTTTGTTATTGCCACCGGTTCCATTATAGATGTCACTGTCAAAACCATATTTATCGACCATCAGCCAATACAAGTCCCAAAGGCAGGCCGTCCATACTTCTCCAACTTCATGAATCTTGCTATTCATAATGTGATAATAGGTCAAAGGGTTAATGGTCATATCTGTCGAATAAGGAAAACGCCGTAGTCCATATCCTTGGGCATCTTCGCCCTTCTCATAGTTGCCAAATCCCTTCACTTCCGAACCGTCATCCGAAGACTTGGCCATAATCGCCAAAGTGAAAAAGTCGCTCCAACCTTCGCCCATTTGTTCTTTATTCTCAAAACAAAACGGATTTTGTGCGCCACCGGTCAAGCGAGTAGAAATCCCATGGGCATATTCGTGTGCAATAATCCCATTGTCAAAATCTCCATCCAACGAATCCGGGCCGCTACCGGCTCCTTTCTGCAAGGAGACAGAAACCGCTTGCCCGGCATTCAGCTTGTCCAAAAGAATGGCTCCATCCGAGTTGCGAATCATCACCAACGGAATATGTACCATCGCTGCCGTCGTCGAACCCGGCGGAGAAGTCATGGCATCTACTCGATTGAGACTATTGACAACTATGAGCCCCTTGGCGCCGGCCGTCTGCGCATTGATGGCTTTATCTACGTAGGCACAACCGCCCCGTTGAACCAAGGCTATCTTCCCGCTCAAGTCTTGAAGCGTAGATGCACAACCATATTGTGGGTTAGATCCATTCGTGTCATGTATGATAACAACATCTCCGGTCTCCGCTGTACTAGAAATAGGCGCACCAAAGTCAGCCGTCCCGGTCGGATAATTACCGGCAATATCATTGGGTGCGGTCACATCCAAATAATGAAGATTCAATCCGGTCCAAATATACATCTGCATCTTTCCGGGCATTCCCTCCGGCCCTGTAAAAAAATTGGAATTATTAATTTTACTTCCGTCTTGTGCTTCGGCCTTTACGTAGTCATGCCCTTTGTAGGCCGGTGCGGTATAATTTTTCTCTTGAAAATTGCCCGCATCTTCATCAAATCCATACTGATAAGAAAAATCATGCATAAAATTATTCATGTAAAACAAGTTCGTCACCGCTGCCTTCCGGAAATTGGAGGGCTCTTGCGAAATATCGAAAGGAAAATCAAAACTCAAACCGGCACCGCCATCGGGCTCATCTCCCGCCGACTCATTCGCTCCGTCTAAATCCAAATAAGCGTGGACATTGTTGCCTCGAGTGATGGTATATTCTGCACCGTCAACACCATTCGTGTCGTGCCATCCATAAGGAGATGCGGACAATTTGGCCGGATTGGTCAATAATAGTCTATTGCCATGAGCCGGTGACTCGGTATTGTACGGAAGTACCCGGTAAGAAGCACCATCAGGCCCAATCATTTCTTGAGACTCTGCCGGTGTATTGGGACAAGGCGGAGACGTGGTTTTATACTGCCCGGATTCAAAAGCACAATGAACGGTCATGCTCTTTTGGTCTAATATCTTTCCGGTCGTTGCATCTAATCGAAGCGCCCAAACATCACTATCGTTTTTAGGCGCAAAGATTATTTCCCAAACTAAGGCCAAATCTTCCCCTTGCGGGAAAAAGTTCAATTGGGATTGAATATCCATGGCGGCTATGTTGCCTTTTGCGTAGCGATAGATGAAGCCATTCTTGTCTATTAGCCGGGGTTTTGTTTTTGCCGCAAGGCCAAAATGTGTCAAAACCAAGGATACGGCGTCTTCGCTAGAGACCGAAGGCACGACTGTATGAATTCGTTCTGACAAGTGATTAAAAAACCGCTGATGAGCTGAAAGGATCTTGCCGGAAGGCAAGAAACTGATATTATACACGGCATTATGCAACTCCACACCCCGATACCGCTGATTAAAATACAAGCTGGTCACTCGATTGTGTTTGGTAAAAACTTGATTCACCAAAGCAACATCCTTCACATCGGAAGCACTGAGCTCCCAACTTTCAGAATGGCTTTGGAGATATTGACGGCCTAATTCTTCAAAATTTGGGCTTGCTTGCGCAAAAAGGAAAAAAGGAAGAGCCAGCAGCAAAAAAGTAGAAATATTTTTCATAAAGTCAGTCGTTGAGAAAAAAAAACTATGCCCCACCCATTTTGGCCGGTGCGCAAATCCAAAGATAATACAAATCCATCGGATGTACAACTCCTGTACCTAGGGAATGCAAAAACACGAAAGCTGCTCATTCCCTAAAGAATCCCTATCTTGTGCCCAAACCAAAATCATGCGCATCATCCAGATTACAGATATCCACATTGCCCCACTTGGTGCGGAGACCATTTTGAATATAGATGTTTGGGGTCAATTTCAGCGAGTTTTAGCGGAAGCAAAGACCTTTCAGCCGGATTGGGTCGTGATTACCGGGGATTTGTGCTATCAAGAAGGGGATGTGGGGGTGTATCATTGGATTCGGACTCAGCTCGAAGAAACAGGACTAAACTATCAAGTTATCGCCGGCAATCATGATGACGCTTTAATGATGGCCACTGTTTTTGGCTTGCCAAAGTCTCCGGAAACGAATGAGTCTTTTTACGCTCTATCCTTTGATATGGGTCAAATAATCTTTTTGGATACAGCCCAGAAAGTACTTTCCGCAAGGCAATGGACTTGGTTTTATCAGCAATTAAGGGCACCGACTCCATCCCTAATCATGATGCACCATCCCCCCGTACTCGCCCAAACCTATTTCATGGATACGCATCATAGCTTCTTGCAACGAGCCGAATTTGCGCAAGCTCTAGCTGCTGCTCCTAAACCCATTGCTATCTTTTGCGGACATTATCACATCGATCGCACCATTCTGAAAGATGACTTCCGGGTCTTCATCACCCCATCATCCATGGCACAAATTGATGGCACCCAAAAAGAATACACACTGGATCACCTTCGCCCCGGCTTCCGGATAATTGATTGGGATGGCAAAAACTTGAGCACCGAAGTGCGGTGGTTACCCATCACTTCTTCACCCGGTTAAACTTCAAAGTAGCCAGCATCCAGTAAGGCAATGGTTTGGTCGGGTTTCGCTTTTTTAGATTTTTGTAGAGTCCCAGTTTTTTTAGGATGGGGATTTTGTGTGTTTCCACAAACTCAATTAAGGTGCCGTCAGGATCTTCGATGTAGGCAAAATGTCCGGCCGCTTCCCCCATATCAAAGCTATTGGCGCTATCCACCGTAAAGGGATGCCCCAATGCTTCGCACTCCTGCTTGAGCGCCTGCATGTTGCGGATGTCAAAACATAAATGAATAAAGCCCAAATCCCCCCAAAGCCGGTCTTCAAATATTTTTTTGGGACTCCGGTCTAAGACCTTGACCAATTCAATAGTGCTAGCCCCCAATAAATTACTAAAAGCGCCTTGGCGCTTAAGGCTATGTTTGAGTAGGACTCTTTCTACTTTATGATGCCCGCCCGGTATTCCCTTGAAGTCATTGAACACGCCGGTTTCACGAAAAACCACGGTATCGTAGCCTAGGATTTTGTCATAAAACTCCATTGATTTTGGGATGTCTGTCACACCGATTACAGCCCCATAGCTTCCGCCAAAATCAGAATCAATACTTTTCATAAACCAAGTATGAGCCGGTACAATCTGAAAAATATTTTTGTAAGGGTCTTGGACAAAAAAGTGCTCTGTCCCATCCGGCATCTTGACGATTTCCGAAAGGAGATTCGTTTTATTTTGCGCAAGCTGTTGATAAGCTTTTTGGATATTGGATGTCTTAATTTTGGTAATAAAAATACCTAAGTCTCCGAGTTGCAATTCAAAGTTGGCCGGTTGGGGCGTGCGGCTCTTGTACTGCCAGATTTCAAACCCACCGCCCCCTTTAAGGTTGAGAGCCAAAATAGCGTGACGCTTCTGGGGCTTACCATCGGTATAAGGCAGCATCAGACCGGCTTCGGCGGCTTCGTCAAACATCGGCAAATCAAAACCAAAATTACGATTATACCAGTCCCAAGCTGCATAAACATCCGGGATTCCAATTCCTATTTGCTGAATACCACTAATTACTTTTGTCATGTAGGTTTCACTTTATCGACGATTCGGTAGTACAAACCGGGGAGAAATCGCCGGATGTGCACTAGTAATAATTCTTTTTTGCCAATTAAGACTTCTTTCTTATTCTTTTGGACAGCCCGGATGATTTGGCGGGCACACCGCTCCGGAGAGATTCCGGCATCTTGGCCATCGTCCATTTTATTGCTGGGGGTGCCGTCTTTGAGTACGGCATTGACGGAGATTTGGGTTTTCACCCTTCCGGGAATGGCTAAGGTGACCCGAATATGGTCTGATTTATGCTCCGCACGCAAGGTCTCATAAAAACCATGGAGTGCATGCTTAGAAGCCGAATAGGCAGAGCGCAAGGGAAAGCCAAATTTCCCTACAATCGAGCTCACCACTACGATATGCCCTGCTTGTTGGCGAATCATGTAGGGCAAGACAGCTTTGGTCAAGGCGATGTTTCCAAAAAAATTGATTTCCATAATCTTCCGGTCTAATTCAATGGGAGTTTCTTTGATGAGTGCTCGTTGACTAATCCCCCCATTATTGATTAGAATATCAATGCGTCCAAACGTATCTATTACTGTTTGAGCCCTTGCGGGAAAGTCCTTGGAGTCTGCCAAATCCAGTGGCAAAACCAAACATTCAGCTCCTAGTGAAATACATTCCTTTTGGACGATTTCGAGCTTTTGCCTGTTTCTGGAAGAGAGTACTAGTCGAGCATCCTTAGCTGCATAGGCTTGCGCCAAAGCCCGCCCAATACCGGAAGACGCCCCGGTAATCCATACTACTTGATTGGTTTGTTTCAACGCTTTGTTTTGTCTTTGCGCAAAAGTAGTGAAAAAAGTGGATTCGCCCTATGAATCATCGAGTCTTTAGGATAGTTGGATACAATTTATCCGGTATAGCGGTATAGCGGTATAGCGGTATAACGGCTAGGCAGCCAAGAGCTCTTACCCCTTGAACGCCCGAAGGGCAAGTTGAACCTGCCTGCAGCAGGCAGGCGTGCGAAGCACAAATTGAACCAAAGGTAAAAGGTTAAGGGTGAAAGGTAAAAGGTTAAGGCAGGAATGAGATCTTGCTCCTTGAACGCCGAAATAACGGTGAGTCCACTCCGAAAAGTCCACTCTGCCAGAAATAAAATTTTGTGGACTCAAGAACAAACCACTTAATTCAACTTTTAGGAGCAGACTCAACGGTATAACGGTAAACGGCTAGGCAGCCAAGAGCGAACTCCTTGAACGTCGAAGACATTTGAACGTGCGAAGCACATATTGAACGTCCGAAGGACAAGTTGAACCTTTCTGCAGCAGGCAGGCGTCCGAAGGACAAATTGAACGCCAAAGGCAAACAAAAAAAACCTACCTTTGCAAAAAAACGCCATGTGTACCGTTACTTTTTTTCCGAAAGGACGCGAAGAATACATCTTGACTTCCAACCGGGATGTTGCCCCCAATCGCCATGCAGACGAATTGCTTTCGCAAAATATCAACGGGCAAAAGGTCGTCTATCCCAAAGACCCTAAAGCCGGTGGGACATGGATTGCTATCGGAGAAAAAGGGCGGATGGTTTGTTTGTTGAATGGTGGGTTCATAAAGCATAAAGTCTCGCCGCCGTACAAAAAGAGTCGGGGATTGATTGTCTTGGAGAGTTTTGAATGGGATTCTTTTGAAGCTTTCGCCAAAGAATATGATTTTGAAAATATCGAGCCGTTTACTCTGATTGGAATCCAGCCCACTGAAGGGTATTTTGAATTTAGATGGACCGGAAAAATGCGTTTTTTGCGCAAGCTAAACAAGCATCAACCGTTGATATGGTCTTCTTCTACTTTGTATAATCGCTCTGTCCGGGCGATGCGTCAATCTTGGTTTGATGAGTGGCTGAAAAAAGATAATTTTAGTCCGGATGCTATTGTTGATTTTCACTTGAATGGGGGCGAGCCGGATGTCATAAATGGCTTTGTGATGAATCGCAGCGATGTGGTTTGCACCACCAGTGTTTCACAAGTTATTTATCAAAATCACCAAACGGTTATTCGACATACGGATTTGATTACGAAGGAATCTACTAGTGCTCAACTGAGTTGAGTTTTTTGCTTTATTATTCGATATTCTGAACTTTCCAAAAGTTTAAAACTTTTGGAAAGTTGTCAAAAAAAAAGCCCCACCAAACAGTAGAGCTTTTTTACGAATCATTTTTTGTAACTATTTAGCCACCCGCTAATTTTTGTTAGAAAATGCCCTTTTTGCTCCTGTTTTGGCTAAAATTTTCTTACGTAGGGACGCACGGCCGTGCGTCCCTACGTCAACATCCACAAAAATACCTATTTTCTACCTAAAAATTGGGGCACCTAAACAGTTACCATTTTATTTAACAACCTTCTTCGCCATTGTTATCATTGATATTGTATCCGGGCTTGCTTTTTACCGGAAGGCCTTCTTTGGCCCAAGCCTTGATACCGCCGGTCAAATTATAAACTTCTTTGAAGCCCATTTTTTTCATGGCACGTTGTGCTCTTGCAGCACGCATTCCCGTTCTGCAATAGATATAAATGGGTTCGTTTTTATCAAATTGCTGAATTCTATCTTTAAAATCCGTTGCTTTCCAGTTGACTAGAGTTGAATTAGGGATTCGGGCGTTTTCATACTCTTCGACGGTTCTTACGTCGATTAATTTTCCTTTTCCTTCTTGGATGGCTTGATTAAAAGCAGCGGGTTTCAGGTCATATTTGGGCGCACTCAAGCCGCCGTTCATCGCCAAAAAGGCAAAAATTACAATGTCAATCGCCAAAAAACTGTAAATTAACTTCTTCATGTCGTTTTCTTTTTTTTAGATACTTGTGCATTACACCAAGCATCCTTTTTATTTGGTACGGCAAAGATATTCATCACTCAACTACTATCATGTGACCGCAATCACAATTTAAGTTGGAGAATCTTGCCAACTTGCGTCCTCAAAATGAATAATCATACCCTTGTTTTGTAGGGAAACCAAAAAAAGACCTTATGTCAACAAATAAACAATCATTTTTCAAGCGTCTCAAGAAGAACCAATGGCCCTATTTTTATGCGGGAATCGTGTTTACCTTGGCGCAAATTATTTTTATTTTAGCGACTTGGCAACACAAGGTCGCTGTCGGAAAGGTGCCCGGATTGTTCCCCATTAGTGTGACAACCGACTTGGGCAGAATGTTCCGAACCTTGGAAGTATTTATTAATAATATTTTTGGGTTTCATAGTGAGCTTTATGGCAACTATGCGAAGGTTGGTGACCAATTTATTCCTAGTGGCGGTGTATTTACACCGGGTATCGGGTGGCCTATTGTCGGCATGATACTGGGTGGGTTTTTGGTAACCGTCTTTGAAAAAGAGAGTAGAGCTTGGGCGTACTACTCCAAAAAAGCTTTGCTGGTCTCCTTTATTGGTGGTGCTTTCTTTAGTTATGGTACTCGTTTGGCGGGTGGTTGTACGTTGACCCACTTGATGGGCGGTGTTCCGGTCATGGGGATTCGTTCTACCGGTTCGATTATCTTTATGGCTTTAGGCGGTGCGACCGGATTTTTTATCATGGAAAAACTGGGACTCGCCAATTACTTTAAGCACCAAGAAACATTTCAGTATGTCAGCAACGCCGATGCCGGCGAACAAGCCACCTACAAAAAAGGATATAGCTGGAAGAAAAATCCGGCATTTTGGGTGGGATTAATCTTTTCTGCTTTGTTTGTGGGGGCGGCTATCTGGGGCGCTTTGGGCAATCCTATTTATTTACAGCACATGAATCCAACGGACGGAGCCATCTTAGATTATGGGGGGTCTCCTTCTGATAAAGGATGGTTGTTTGTGATTCTAACCTTATTGGCCGGAACAGTGGCGGGTGTCGCTCTTGCGAAAAGTGGGTTTGGGACGGAATGTGCGCTGGTCTCCGTAGAAGTCGCCGGTTCGATGACCAAAGAAGATAATAAGTTTGCCAAAATGGGCGTACCTAAAATTACGCGTACTTTGATGAGAAGTTATAATCCAATCATAGGTGTGACGACCAGTTGGGTATTACTCACGGCTTTCTTGCTTTTGGTATGGACGCTGACCGGTGTCTCTCCGGCATTAGGGCCCGGATTAAAGAAAGGATTAACCATAGGCAACTTCCTAGGTGGATTTTCTCTCGGCTTGGGAGCGGTCACCTTGATTGGCTGTGAGATTCGTTCTTATATGCGTATTGGAATGGGCTATTTAAACACGTTGATTGGATTTATTGGATTTGCGGTGGGCTACTTACCTTATACGCTTTTCCCACATGCGCATAAGCACTTGCTAAAGATGACCATGATTTTTGGGGAAGGTGGTGCGCTAGGGGAATCAAAAGAATGGTATTCTTTACTCTCTGACAATCCCAGCATGCAGAAGTTTATTATGTTCCTTTGGTTGCAAGGCTTGATACTTCTTTGGGTTTATTTTGTCAATAAAGGAAGTAAAAATATTGGCTTAACGAAGGAAGATTTGCTACATAAAAACACAGAAGACCTTCAAGTAACCATCGAAGAAATTGCGGGAGATGACACAGAGATTAATGGTGTGCCGGTTCCGGTTCCTGTACCTGAAGAAGCCTTTGCCTAAAGGCGGGCATGACGATATAAGTATAATTTGTTTTAGTAAGAGCAGCCGAAGAGCGATTTTCGGCTGCTTTTTTTTATAGGTGTTCAACTGTTGAGTTTACTCCGAAAAGTCGAGTGCAATGGTTTGTTCTTGAGTCCACAAAATTTTATTTGGTTTCTCTTTAAAACCCTTCCATTACGGATAGCTAGCTGTCGGCATCCCTTTCTGCAAAGCTACCGTACAAACACAAGTCGTATGAAAAAATCAATAACTCAAGTTTCGATAGTCAAAAATGCCCGTGGTTATTGGATTCTTATTTGCCAAAGCAAAGAAAGCTTACCTTTATTCAAAGTCTTTTCTGTTTTATTAGCGTTGAATCATCTATTTTTCTTGTAACCCTTTGGTGTTCAATGCCTTTGGCGTTCAATTTGCCCTTCGGGCGTTCAAGAGCCTTCGGCGTTCAAGGGGTATGTTTTCCTAGCTACCTACCTGTTAGACCGTTATAGCGCTAGACTGTTCATTGCCTTCGGCGCCCGCCTGCTGCCGGCAGGTTCAAGTAGCAAGATTTCTTTCCTGCCTAGCCGTTATACCGTTAAACCGCTACACCGATGTACAGAAACTTAAGTCAACAAGTAGTCAGATAGATTTTCGTAACTGTTTAGATACCCACTATTTTGGTCAAAAAACGCCCTTTTTGCACCTGTTTTTGCTAAAATTTTCTCACGTAGCCCAACTACGCTTCAAAAATTGTAGCTTCAACATACACAAAAATGCCTATTTTTTGTCTTAAAATAGGGGCTCCTAAACAGTTACAGATTTTCATTGCTTTGCCGTTGGTTTTAACCAACGGATCAGAAGCAAAACTACTAGGGGCTTTAGCCCCATTGACTTGCCAAGAAAATACAAAAAAAAGCAGCTAAAGCCGGCGTCTAGCTTGGTTTTTGGTAGCAGCCAAATTTATTTGGCTGAAATAAGCTTGCTCTCCATCGCCCTAATGAATTCAGAAGTACCGGCAAGATTCAGCGCCAAGCTTTGGGCTTACTTTGCCGGATTAGAAGCAAAACTATTAGGGGCTTTAGCCCCATTTGGTTACCTAAAAAAATATAAAAAAGCGGCTAAAGCCATCCCAAAAAATTCTAAATACAAATGCGGCAAATATCTTTTTTTTGCCGCAAGGCAGGTATAGGCAGGAATTGTCTTGGAAGGGAGATTAGGACTCTATGGCCTTCCCAAAACCGTAACGATTGGAGAAAACGAAAAAAAACGACTACTTCTTTGTAGATTAGCACAAATAAACGTACCTTTGAGCCGTTTTTTGAGAACCAGCTAAAAATATAATATACATGGCTAATATCGGAAAGATTAAACAGGTTATCGGCGCGGTCGTTGATGTCAGCTTTGAAGGCGGTCACTTGCCCAACTTGCTTGATGCCTTAGTAATCAATAAAGAAGATGGCTCCCAAATCGTCTTGGAGTGTCAACGTCACCTTGGAGAAAGTACAGTGCGGACTATTGCAATGGCTGCAACAGACGGATTAACTCGTAATATGGACGTGATTGATACCGGAAAGCCTATTTCTATGCCTGTTGGAGACGCCATTAAAGGTCGTCTGTTTAATGTGGTAGGAGAAGCCGTAGATGGATTAGGAGATGTAGATACCGGCAAATGGGCTAGTATTCACCGTGAGCCACCTATTTACGAAGACTTGAGTACTTCCAAGGAAGTGCTTTATACCGGGATTAAAGTCATCGACTTAATCGAGCCTTACATGAAAGGGGGTAAAATTGGATTGTTTGGTGGTGCCGGTGTGGGGAAGACGGTATTAATCATGGAATTGGTGAACAATATCGCAAAGGCCTATGAAGGTATCTCTGTTTTTGCCGGTGTCGGAGAACGTACTCGTGAAGGAAATGACCTTTTGCGGGAATTCTTGGAATCTAACGTAATTAGATACGGTGACGCTTTCAACCATAGCATGGAAGAAGGGGGATGGGATTTGACGAAAGTCGATCGCAATGCTCTTAAAGACTCTAAAGCAACTTTGGTATTTGGACAAATGAACGAGCCACCGGGCGCACGGGCACGTGTGGCATTGTCCGGTTTGACTATGGCGGAGTATTTCCGCGATGGGGATTTGAATGATCCAACCGGTGGACGGGATATCTTGTTCTTTGTAGATAATATTTTCCGTTTTACGCAAGCTGGTTCTGAAGTATCGGCTTTGTTGGGTCGGATGCCTTCGGCGGTAGGTTATCAGCCTACCCTAGCCACGGAGATGGGATTGATGCAAGAGCGGATTACTTCGACTAAGCGGGGTTCTATTACATCTGTACAAGCGGTATATGTACCGGCGGATGACTTGACTGACCCGGCTCCTGCGACTACATTTGCCCACTTGGATGCCACGACGGTATTGTCTCGTAAGATTGCTTCTTTGGGTATTTATCCGGCGATTGACCCATTGGATTCTACTTCCAGAATCATGGACAGAGCTATCATCGGTGATGAACATTATGATACCGCTCAAAGAGTGATGCGTTTGCTACAAAGATATAATGAATTACAAGACATCATCGCCATCTTAGGTATGGATGAATTGTCTGATGAAGATAAATTGGCGGTAAGCCGGGCACGTCGTGTACAACGTTTCTTGTCTCAGCCTTTCCACGTAGCGGAGCAATTTACCGGACTAAAAGGAGTGTTAGTGCCTATCGAAGATACCATCAAAGGGTTTAACATGATTATGGATGGTGAATTGGATGAGTATCCTGAAGCTGCTTTCAACTTGAAAGGAGATATCAACGATGTCATCGAAGCAGGTAAGAAATTATTGGCGGAAGCTGAAGCATAAAACGAAGAAAGCATGGATATTGCAATTTTATCTCCGGACAAGCCTATTTATGAAGGAAAGGCAAAGATGTTGACCTTACCGGGTTTGGATGGTTTGTTCCAAATTTTGGACAATCACGCTCCTTTAGTGGCTGCCCTAGGCGAAGGTGAAGTGAGAGTGGACAAGGAAAACGGGGAAGCTTTGAAAATTAACATTGCCACCGGTTTTATAGAAGTTTTGAATAACACGGTATCTTTATTGGTCTCCGGAGTTACGGAGTGATTGGTTAAGGAAAATGATATTGAAGCCCTTTCGGAAATTTCCGGAAGGGCTTTTTTTGCGTTATAGATAGAGACAACTTTTAAATCGGAACTTAGGATTGACTACCCCCTTAGATGGCTTCTAAATATTAGGCATAGCGAGTCCCGTTGGAATTTGCAACGTAGAGTAAGGCGAAATTTGAAGCCTGCTTAGGATAAGCTTGTTTTGGGG
>JALVCY010000136.1 GCA_027009605.1 Saprospiraceae bacterium | reverse complement strand
GTATTCGGGGAATCTCCACTATTAAGCCGGGCAATGCAGAGCCTTTATTTGTGGTGGATGGCATTATTGGTGGCTCTTTTGACCCCAATGACGTAGAGAGTATTACGGTGCTAAAAGATGCCGGAGCGACCGGAATGTATGGAGCCAGAGCCAATAAAGGGGTCATCGTAGTAACGACCAAAAAAGCAAAAAGTGATAAAGTATCTTTTGAATTTAAGTCCGGATTTGGCTATAATACACCGGATCACGGCAATATTCAGATGATGTCGGGAGAAGAGTTTTATAATGATTTTAGTGCGGAGTTGTATCGAGATAAATCGACCCACCAAATTGATAAGATTAAATTTTACTTAGACTATCCCCAAGAGTTGAAGTCAAAAAACTGGAATTGGGTTGATGAAGTTTTTAAGCCATCTCCAATACAAAAGTATTACCTAGCCGCCAGAGGACGCAGCAAAAAAATGGGCTACTATATCAGTGGTACTTTTTATGATGAAAAAGGAACTTTTCAAAATACAGGAGCCCAAAAAATTAATGTCCGGGTAAATACCGACCTAGCCCTTTCCAAACGAATCAACTTGAAAAATAATATCAACATAAGTTCTTCTAAAGGAAGGAGTTATGATTATTTGGATATGTATTACACCTACTTAGCCGTGCCTTGGGACAATCCTTACGATAAAAATGGAAATCCGGTCTATGTAGATGGGCATACCCAAGATTGGTGGTCAAGAGATCATATTAATCCCATCCACAGCATCCAAAATTCGGACTATAATAGCAAAGGAGTGGATATAAATTACGACTTGGTTTTAGCTATAAACCTAGCCCCTTGGCTCAAATTTTCTACCGCTAATCGGATGAATTTTGCAACGGACAAAGAGCATCGCTTTGTGTCCAAATCTGCGGCAGGCACTTTTCACGATAAGGGATTTGTCTATGAAGGTACCAATATGTGGTATGGGGTGACCAGCACCAATTTATTTCAGATGGAGAAAAAAATCAACAGCCATAATTTGGACGGCTTGATTGGTGCTGAATTTGATAGAGGCTATTGGGAAGGGATGAATTTAGAAGGCAAGGGCATTCCGGAAGGCTTTCATGTGCCGACAGTAGCATCTTCCGAATTTAAGATTGGCGGCGCACACGATAAAAGCATTTTCAGGTCTTTTATTTCGCAAGTCAATTATAATTTTGACCACACTTACTTTTTGACGGCCTCTTACCGGGTAGATGCGTCTTCCAATTTTCCGGCTAAAAGCCGTGTGGCTCAATTCCCCACTATTTCGGCTTCTTGGATGTTAAACAAAATGCCCTTCTTCTCAGACGTGAAAAAGATAAATTTGCTCAAGTTACGCGGGAGTTATGGAATCACCGGTGACCCGGACATTGGCGCAAGCCGGTTTCTTGGCTTGTACTCATTGAACACCCAATATAGCAACCATCCGGCCGCAACGCCTTACCAATTGGCGAATCCCAACCTGACTTGGGAACAAACCAATCAGTACAATCTCGGGTTGGATATGGGCTTATACAAGGATCGCATTAATTTGCAATTTGATTTATACAGTAATGTCACCAAGGATTTGTTGATTCTGGCTTCTCAGCCTTTGTCGCAAGGCTTTGAATACCGTTGGGAAAATTCCGGGCAAGTCACCAACCGGGGATTTGAGATTGGACTTTCAACCGTAAATATCCAACGCAAACATTTAACTTGGACTACTAATTTTAATTTTTCTAAAAATAAAAACCGGTTAGCCGGCTTTGACGCTCCGATTTATACCACCTTAAACGGCATCTCTCAGGTCTATCGAAACGATGGAGAGATTTATACTTTCATGCTCCCCAAATGGCTTGGCGTAGATCCGGATACCGGTGCCCCGCAATGGGAGAAAATCGAAAGAAACGGAGATGGAGAGATTATAAGTCGCTCAGTAACAAATGATTACACAGAAGCAGACCCACAAGAAGTCGGTTCGGCCTTACCTAAGTTTTCCGGTGGCATGACTTCTACTTTGTCTTATAAGGGCATTTCGTTACTGACGAATCTAGCTTTTCAATATGGAAATAAGATTTATAATTTTACCCGTATCTTTATGGATAATGACGGACATGAACCCTACTACAATAATATGAAGCCCAAGAGTGACTGGAAAAGATGGCAAAAGCCGGGGGATATTGCCACGCACCCAAGTATGCAAAATAATGCCTTATCCAAAGAGCCTTCTTCAAGATATTTGGAAGATGGTAGTTTCCTAAAAGTACGAACCATTAACCTGAGTTATGCCTTGCCCAAAAAATGGACATCTTATCTACATCTTCAGGATGTTGTGGTTGGGATTAGTGGCAATAATTTGTTCACTTTTACTAAGTTTTGGGGTCAAGACCCGGAAGTCACGTTGACTTCCCAAGACTGGTCGATGCCGGGTGTGTCGGATTTTAAATATCCGAATAACAAGCGCTACATGTTTAACTTAAACCTAAAATTCTAGAGATATGAAAAATACAATTTTCTTAGTGTTGGTCATTTCTTTGTTTCTTTCTGCTTGTTCGGATTTGGATGTGTATCCGTCTGACCAGTTGACCACCGGATCTATTGCTCTCGCATCAGATGGCATTGTAAATGTAACCAATGGTAACTACGCCCTGCTGAAAGACGGTGCAGAGTTTAATGGGATTGTGGACGATAATAATTGTTATTTACGACAGTACTTTCAGATGACAGACTTTGCCGCAGATGATATAACTTGTGGGCAAAAAACTGAAGATCCATTGTATTATAGTTTTACTTATACACATTCGGCCAGTCAAAGCAATTCTCGTTTCTTTTGGTATGTATCTTACAAAATTATTAATGGAGCCAATACCATCATTGCTTATTTGGAAGCCCGGCCCAGTTTGACCGCAGAAGAAGAGCAGCTTTTAGGAGAAAACTATTTTTTGCGTGCCTATATGAACTTCAACTTAGTTCGGTTTTATGCCAAAGGCTATAATGACGGAGATCCAAATACAAATATGGGAATCATCCTTCGCCGTACGGCCGATGAAGATAGCCAAAAAGCCAGAGCCAGCGTCCAAGAAACCTATGATGCCATCATAGAAGATGCACTACGTGCCGAAGCTTTGATGAATCAGTCTCGGGGCAAAGAGTACGCTTCTAAAGAAGCCGCATGGGCCTTATTATCAAGGACTTATCTATTTATGGAAGACTATACTAAGACGATTGAATATGCAGATAAAGTCATTCAATCAGGTAAGTTTGCCTTAGAAACTACCGAGAGCTATCCAAGCTATTTTGCTAATGCCTTAGAGCGAGATGAGACGATTTGGGCCATTGCTTTTACCCCTTCGGACAACCGGGGAAAATTCGGTTCGATTGCATCCATGATTTATAGTGACGGCAACTCCGGATGGGGGGAAGAATTTGCAACCTACGGATACATGAATCTGCTGCATGAACATCCACAAGATGTACGTGCCACTTACATAGACACCGTTTTCAATGGACAGTCCATCCAAAAGAAAAACGGACTGGAGATGTTTTTTATCACTAAATTCAGTTTTCAAGATGGAGACCCAAACTTGAGTTCTCCCGTATTATTTCGCCTTGCGGAAATGTACCTCAACCGCGCAGAAGCCTACGCACATCAAGGGAATGAATTTGATGCATTAAAAAACGTGAATGCCATTAGAAAAAACAGGGGACTGGAAGATGCCCAAATCAATACCGTGCCGGCCGGAAAAGACCTTCTCCAAGTGGTTTTGGAAGAACGTCGATTGGAGTTAGCCTTCGAAGGACACCGGTTTTATGATTTGACTCGAAATAAAATGAACATAGACCGAACCTACTGGGGATATCATATCGTAGGTTTGACAATCGGTGATATTGACTTATCGACCACGCCTAGCGGATACGATAATTTGGTCATTGATTGGAATGATTCGCGCCGATTATACTATATCCCCATTGATGAAATCATTGCCAACAAGCTTTGTGTGCAAAATTAATTAAACATTAAAAACTCTCAATTATGAAAAAGTTTTCAATTTTCAGCTTCGTGCTGCTAACCCTAGGAATCGGGTTAGTCATTTCGTCTTGCAAAAAGACAACAGACCCGGTCAATCCTAAGATTGAAGGAGATGCATTATTTACTTATGTAGCCAATGGCTTGGAAGTTACATTTACCAATACTTCCACAGTATCAGGTACTTATGCTTGGGATTTTGGTGATGGAGAAACTTCTACCGACAAAAATCCGGTTCATACTTATGCCCATAAAGGCGAATATACCGTAGCGCTTACAGTAAAAGACAGCAACGGTGACAATCATGATATTAGCACCAAAATTACCGTAGATAAAAGCTCTCCGGTCGTCTTAGATGATAACTCATTTGATGATTGGGCAACCATTCAAAATGCCTTTACGATAGACTCTGCTTCCGGAGCCATTCGCTCATTCAAGTATGATTTTGATGATAAAAATATTTACTTTTACATCAAGCAAGAAGCTAGTTTTACGGAAGCTTCTATTTTTGACATGTTGATTGATACGGATCCGGATGCAGTGACCAATTATCAATATACTTTGTGGCCATTATTTGGTGGAGGCGAACTATTGATAGAGAATAGCTTTTCAAATTCCAAGGATAATGAAGATTTGTATTGGATGGATTTTGCCAATTATGACCCCAATGGGACAGATTGGGATACGTTTTGGATTTACGACACAAACAATACGGCAGACGCCCAAATAGATGGCACTTACAAGGTAAACGGTAATATTGTCGAGATAGAATGGGCTGTTTCGCGCACCAAAATTGCGGCTTTAAATGGCAAAGATGTAATTAAAGTTGTTGCTTGGACCAGTAATCAAGATTGGGACGAAATAGGTTGGATACCAAGCAAAGCGACCCCGGACAATCCTGATACAGATGGAATTATTATAGATATGAGATAACGAATAGACAAAATGTTTCCGCAATTAGTTGCGGAAACATTTTTTTTGCCTTACAGAGTATCGTGGGCATACATTCGTACAAGTTTTCATAACTAAAGTGCTTCGGCATAATACACAAGACAAATGGAACAAAACAGTAAAAAATGGATTTTTTATGCCGTCATTACCACGGTATTTTGGGGTGTATGGGGTGCACTGATTGAGATTCCGGAAAAAGCCGGTTTTCCCGGTACGTTGAGTTATGTCGTTTGGGCATTTACCATGTTAATTCCGGCATTCTTTGCCTTGAAAAATGTCAATTGGCAATTGGACAAGTCTCCCAAAGCCATACTCTACGGTATGTTGATTGGTATCTTAGGCGCCGGGGGACAAATGTTGCTCTTTACGGGTGCTATAGCCAACGGGCCGGCTTACTTAATATTTCCAATAATTTCATTGTCTCCGGTGATTACTATTTTGCTGTCAATGATTTTGTTGAAAGAACGAGCCGGTCTGCGAGCTTGGATAGGTATTCTATTGGCCTTGTTGGCGATTCCATTATTATCTTACCAAACCGGAAGTGGTACGGCTGGGATTGGTGCATGGTTTGTTTTTGCCCTTTTGGTTTTTATTGCTTGGGGAGCACAAGGATATTTGATGAAGAGTACCAATCAGTTTATGAAAGCGGAGAGTATCTTTTTTTATATGACAGTCTCCGGATTATTGCTTGCGCCAATAGCGTACTTTATGACTGATTTTTCGCAAGATATTAATTATGGCATGAAAGGCCCGGGTTATGCCTTTTTAATTCAAATTCTCAATTCGGTGGGAGCGCTGACGATTGTTTATGCTTTCCGGTATGGAAAAGCAATGATTGTAAGCCCGATGACCAATGCCGTTGCACCTGTGATTACGATTATTTTGTCGTTGGTAATGTATGCCGTATTCCCGGCAACCATTACCTTTATCGGGATGATATTGGCCATCGTCTCTGCCTTTATCCTAGCCTTTGATTAACAAAAAATGAAGCCATGAAAAAAATAATCATTTTCTTTATCACCTTCTTTTTGCTTGCGCAAATGTATGGGCAAGTCTTTTCTGATGTGACTGTAGAATCGACGATTACGGATGTCCAGCCCATGACAGGTATCGTTTTGTGGACTACATCTCCAAAGAAAAATACCGATGCTATTTCGTTGGAATACTCGTATATGCTTTATAATCAGGTAGTTAGCGAAGAAGGCGTCTATGATTGGACGGTGGTTGACAATCTTTTGAATGCTGTTGCATCAAGGGGGCATCAGGCCATTTTGCGTTTTAGATTTGTCTATGTAGGATATCACACATCTGTACCGCAGTATATCAAAGATTTGCCGGACTATCATGAAACGGAAGGGCTGTCCGAAGGACAAACGACTTGGTTTCCCGATTGGACACATCAAAAGCTAAAAGATTTTACATTAGAGTTTTACACTCGATTTGCCGAAAGGTATGACAATGACCCCCGCTTGGCATTTTTGCAAACCGGATTTGGGCTATGGGCAGAATATCATATTTATGATGGGCCTTTTGTGCTTGGTCAGACTTTTCCCGGCAAGGCTTTTCAAGCTCAATTTTTGTCTCATTTAGATAGTGTCTTTCTCAACACGCCTTGGAGTATTTCGATTGATGCCGCTGATGAAACTTACTCCCCGTTTGATATTCAGCCGGATTTATTACAAATACGATTTGGTAATTTTGATGATTCCTTTATGTGTCAACAACACCATTGGGAGAATGAGGGCAATTGGATTTTCTTTGGAGCAGAGCGATACAAGACGTCTCCGGCCGGGGGCGAGTTTAGCTATTATACGGATTGGGATCAAGAGCATGTCTTGGATTTGCCGGATGGAGCTCACGGTATTTCTTACGAAGATTTTGCTAGAAAATTTTTAATTTCCTATATCATTGGCAATGACCAACCGGATTACCAACCCATGGAGCGCATCAAAGAAGCCGGCTTGGCATCCGGCTATAAATTTTGGGTCGAATCATTCAAAACGGCTCCGGACTCCGCTATTGTTAAAATTAAAAATATTGGGGTTGGTTCTTTTTATTATGATGCCTATCCGGCGGTCAACGGCGTACGAGCAACAGAAAGCTTAAAGTATTTGGCCAAAGGAGAAGAGCGCACTTTCCATATTGCAGCCGGTGGCAATAATCCGATATTGACGATTGAATGTGACCGCTTAGTGTCCGGACAGCATATTGATTTTTACGGAACTACTTATGTACCTGTTAGTACCAAAGAGCTTGCGCAAAAAGATTTTAAATTCCAAGTTTATCCGACTTGCGTCAAAATCGGGACGGATATTTCGATTACTTTAGAAGAGACTCGGCCTATTCGCGGCTTCCTTAACCTTTATTCCGAAAGTGGCCGGCTAATTAAAAGACAAAATCTTTTATCGGAAGATAATACGTTGAAAACCAGTGACTTGTCAGAAGGAGTTTACTTTCTGAACATAACCGATACTGCGACTCAAAGTGCCCCCAAACGCATTGTGATTATCCGCTAGGGGAAAAAGTCACTATTACATCGTACACGTCCCAGATGTCCCCCGCTGGCGGGGTCAAATTTGGCAAGGATTCAAGAAAAGACGAATCAAGTCCAATCAAATTTGGGGGTGGACTCTTCCAACTAGCCTACTTATGGTAAGGCAGGTTCGAATTCAAATGCATGGTTTTATTACCGAACCATTGCTCATAAAAGTTACCAAAAAAAAAACGCAGCATGAAATCTATAATACCGGTCTTTGCTTTTTTTATTTTGCTTGTCGGTTGCAAAGAGCAACCCAATACGAAGCAATCAGCTGCCCAAGTCATCAAGCATGGGCATTTAGAAATTGCCGTTAATGACCAAATGAAAACAAAGATTTCATCTGCGTTTTTGCCAAATCTATCGGATGGTTTCACCCTTTCAGAATTTATCAGCACAAGGCGTCATCCGATTAGTGGATTTAAGCTAAACCACTTTTCCCGCAAGGCTCTCAAAGACTCGATAGGCACCGGTTGGCAATACGAAATAACAGGCATTAATCCCGAAAAAATAAAAAAGATCGTTTTTATCAAAGCGTATAATAATTATCCGGACATGGTTTTTTACCATGTAAATTATGTCAATTCCGGTTCAAAAAAATTATTCATTACCGGCTGGACAAACAACCATATTCGCATCAATCGCCATCCAGAAGATAATGAATTTTGGGCTTTTCAAGGTAGCTCAACCATGGAGCGTGCAGACTGGATTAGTCCTATTGGCAAAGATTATTACAATCCCAACTTTCTAGGCATGAACCAAACCGACTATGGCGGGGGAATTCCCATCTTAGATGTTTGGCGGCAAGATGGCGGGGTAGCGATTGGGCATACCGAATTGGTGCCCAAGCGGGTCTATATGAATTTAGAGACTTCAGAAGATGGCCGGCAGGCAGACCTAAGAATAAATTATAAATACTTGGAGCCGATGGAGTTTGGAGAAGGAGATCGTCTAGAAACCTTTGAAACATTTGTAGCCGTACACCAAGGAGACTGCTTCATCACACAAAAAAGATTTACGGACTACATGCAGCAGAAAGGCTTGAAATTCGCCCAATCGGAAGACGCAGCCTATGAGCCGATTTGGTGCGCTTGGGGCTATGAGCGCGGATTTACATTAGACGAAATCATCGGCACTTTACCGAAAGTAAAAGACATGGGTTTTAAGTGGGCCGTATTGGATGATGGCTATCAGATTACGGAAGGAGATTGGCATGTCAACAAGCAAAAATTTCCAAACGGGGATGCACAAATGAAGCAATTGGTCGATAAAATCCACAGTTATGGCCTTAAAGCCAAGCTTTGGTGGGCTCCTTTGGCGGTAGATTATCGGTCGGAGACGCTCCAAAAGTACCCTGATATTTTGTTGAAAAACGAAGATGAATCTCCGCAATTCATCACTTGGTGGGATGCTTTTTACATGTCCCCTTCTGCACAGGAGACCCAAAAGCATACAGAAGAAGTTTTGGATTTATTTATCAATAAGTGGGGGTTTGATGGCCTGAAAATGGATGGCCAACACATGAATGCTTGCCCGCCTGACTACGCCAATAGCCCCGACAATCCGGAAGAAACAGTAGAAGTATTACCTGATTTTTTTAAAAATACTTATGATTTTGTGCGCAAGCAAAAGCCTCATGCTGTAATTGAAAATTGCCCGTGTGGCTGTTGCATGTCTTACTACAATATGCCCTATATCAATCAGGCGGTCAGCTCGGACCCTTTGAGTAGTTGGCAAATACGAACAAAAGGAAAAGTCTATAAAGCGCTGATAGGTAAGACGGCCTATTATGGAGATCATGTCGAATTGAGTGATAACGGAAATGACTTTGCTTCGTCCTTTGGGGTGGGCGCGGTATTGGGCAGTAAATTTACTTGGCCGAAAGATAATCCTACTGCCGAAGCTAGTTATTTGTTGACTCCCCAAAAAGAAGCGATGATGAAAAAATGGATTCTGCTCTACAATGACTTGATGCTGTCCAAAGGAGACTATTTGGGCACCTTATACGATATCGGATTTGACCGGCCGGAGGCACATGTCATTCAAAAGGACGGTGATTTGTTTTATGCTTTTTATGCAAAGTCATTTTCCGATGAAATTGATTTGCGAGGGCTGGACTCCAACAAAAATTATCAGGTGACTGATTATTTTCACCATAAAAAGTATCGAGATCTAAATGCCGGCCGGCATACTTTGAAGGTCGATTTTAAAGATTTTCTATTGCTTCGTGTCCATCCTAAGTAGGCAACCACCAAAAATAATAAACCTATGAAAAATTTCTCTCGACGCAAATTTGTTCGTTTATCTGCTTTGGGACTAGGGTCTTTTACTCTAAATCCGTTCCGGTTGTTTGTGCCCAATGAATCCGACGAACACAGGACATCACCAAAAAACACTGAACAGAAAATGATTTTTCCTAGGGCTTTTGCATTTGCAGTGGATGACTTGGGATGGAATATTGGTAATGATGATGGCGACATTGATGGGGTAGGGCCGTACCGAATCGGAGTCGGACGAAAGATGCATTTGGCTGATTATCAAGGAATTGTGGAAGTTGGAAATGCTATTGGCGTACGTATTCAATGTCTATTTGTCCTTTCGGAAATGGATCGAAAAAATATTTTACGAAAGTATCCTACTGCAACTTGGCAAGGAGAAAAGTGGGACAATTCTAAAAATATTTGTGATGAGCAAGTCACCATCATGGAATTTGTCAAAGAGAATGCAGCATACATGGAATTTGGCTTGCATGGGGTGGGACATGAATTTTGGGAGGATGGAAAACTGAATCGGGCCGAATGGTATGACATGGAAGCCAACAAGAGCAGAACCGAACAAATCAATAATGAACACCTGCAAGCATTTAGAGAGATTATGGCTCAATACGGATGGACGAAAGAAGCCGGACAATCTTTCCCCGAAAGTTTTGTCCCGTGTGCATACGCCTATTTCTGGAACCCTTCCGGAAAATGGAGCACAGGCTCGGTCATGGCCAAAGCCGGAGTAAAATATGTCAATACTTTATTTGATGAAATTCGGGAACTCAATCCGCCAAAAGAGCCGAATGGCGGTGGATTTGACAAAGGCGTATTAGTCATCAATCGAATCAACTATGGCAATGAATGGTACAAACTAGATGCTCTGCCTACAGTTCCCATTGAAGAACACGAAACAGATATTATCGAAACGCATTGGGCCAATTGGCTTGCCCAAGATGACTTTTTGAGACAGGAAGTGACCGATAGATTTAAAGCATATTATCGGATGGTTAATGAAACTACTCATCGCTATGTTGCCAAAAATACAGAGCAACTTTATGCGCAATGGCTCTATAAAAAATATGCTAAGATAACGGAGCCCTCTGCCGGACTGGTTCTTATTGACAATACAGCCATGCCCGATGAAGCCTACGAAAATAACATTTTGGGCACCTTAGTATTAAAAATAAAATTGAAAGAAGGACAACACCTGTCTGATGCCCAACTCAACGGAAAACCCATGGCCGTTCTTCAAGAAGTAGCCGGATTTGGAATCCTATACCTACCCCAACTGGCTCAAAAGAAATATCAATTATCCTATCGCTTAGGCACGGAAAGAATGCCGGTTTTACTGGACTATACCGGGACTTTCAACGTTTACGAATTTGTTCCTTCGTACCAAAAGTCACAAATTAGGCTTCGAGTTTATGGAACGCAAGATATTGTTATTCAGGGAGTTATAAAGCCGAGTAGCATTGATATTGACAATCCAAATCTCTACTTGGTAAAAACAAATTATGATATTGCTTCCCAAAAACTTTCTATGACCTTAAAGGCTAGAGATATGCAAGGCGAGACCGCTTGGGTTCGGTTGGTTTAATGCAAACTCAAGACTATATCGTTATTTAAGAATTACAAAAAATCCCCCAAATCACTGCCCCAAAATCGGCGGCAACATCCCGTGGTGGAAAATATAGGCGACCAAATAAGCAACGGGTGCAATAAACCCAAATAAAGCAATGGTGTAAAGCAATGCCAATCGACCCATCCCTTTCAACTTGCTAAAATCAGTAATAATGCCAATGCTCAAAAAGGTCAGCATGAATAAAAATTTCCGAAAGGGACCTTGAGCGATATTTCCCCCAAGCTTCGCATCATGAAGAATCTCCGGTGCTAAGTACATCATCCCCAAGTAAATACCCCAAACCAGCAAATAGGCTAGAATAAACTTTGGGAAACGGAACCATATCTCAGACCACGGGATTTTTTCTTTGTTTTTATTGGACTTATCATTACGAATCCAAATGATGGCCAGAACAAAAGACCAGATTCCAATGAAGATGTCTATCCATATTTTGGTCAGTAGCGCGGCACTCAAAATCCAGCCTTCTTCCCATTTTTGAGCAGTCAGTTTTAAGTGTTTGGAGACCATCAGTTCGTCTAGTATTGCTCCGGCGGCGGCATCGGCTCCATCTGTTTTGACTGTCATGCCTAAGGCGGCTCCGTTGACAATCGGCTGATCCGGTGCCATGGCGGTATAGGCCGGGGGTAATATCACTAACTCAAACATCGCATAAATTACGATCAATGTAGAAACGGCAATGGGAATAATCGGCTTTGCTTTAATCGCACCCGCTGTCGCAATGGAAGCGGAAACCCCACAAATCGAAATCCCCGATGATAATACGGCTGCCGAAGCCCGGTTGAGTCCAAACCACTTACGCCCTACAAAGTAGATAATCGGCCAAAAAAGAAGATAAGCTACAAAAGCAGCTGCCGCCCCGGCCAGTGCCAATTCGTAGGTAAATCCTGATGCTTTCATGGTCATCATGCCCAACTTGATACCCAACAAGACGATGGCCGTCTTGATAAACCATTCCGGCTTAGCGGCTTCTTTTATTTTGGCTGCAAAGCCCTTGAAGAAATTTCCGATAATTAGACCTATCGTTAGCGCAAGCAAAAAGGAAAAACCACCGCCCAGCTGCAATCCCCAAGACAAATCAAAAGCTTGGTATTGATTTTTTCCCTTTACAACCGCATCAATGGCCTTGAAATGGGCTTCATGACCCACTATCCAAGCCATCCAAGTCAATAAAAAGATGGCGGAAAAGCCGAGAATCCACCTTTTGACATTCATTTTTTGAAAATAAGCCCCTATGCCGGTCAAAGCCGTAAAAATAACATAAGTAATCCCCAAAACCACCAAAGGGGGCAAGTGCCCATACGCTTTGGAAGAAGATTTAATGAGCTTAGACCAAGAAAAATCATTCATCAAATTGGTGAATTCCCAAGTCTTGGGCTTGGCAATCCATCCCACGGCATCCAATCCCCATATACTGAGTAAGCCCAGCCCAAAGAAAAATAATCCAAGCCAGGCCGACCACCAATCTTCGGTGCGAAACATGCCATGGTGCCATTTTTTGTTAAGTGTTGCCATTAGAGATGCGTTTTGTTTTCGGTGTTTAGTTTACTGCAATTAAATCCGGCTGTTCGACTAGTTAAATCATTGATAATCAATTGATTACCTACTTCAACTTAGTTGTCATTTTGGGTATTAATTTCAAAAGTTAAGTCTCGATTGAAATAGTGGGGCATATACTGGCGATGCCATTGCGGAAAGCGGTCAAAATCAAAAAACATCTTCACCTGAATCTTTCCCGATGGGTAGATTGTTGAGAGATATTTTTCGATGCCGGTATCAATTTCATCTAAAGAATCTGCTGCGATTTTAAACTCCGCATTATAGCAGACCCATTGATTATCGGAGAAAGTAAGTGTAAATTCCATGGCCAAGTCCCTACAAAATCAACCAATTAATCAAAACGCCCAATATGACCAGGCCGATGACTGCGATAATCAGACTTCCGAAGACGAGTTTGCTTTCCCACGGTTCCCACGGTTCCGGTTGGGTAAATAATTCTTCTATGTGGGGATCAGTTTCGGTATTCTTTTTCATTGATTTGGGTTGTTTGTTTAGTTTGCACAAAAAAGTATTCTAGTGTAAAATTAGCAAATTTTTTTCTGTTTGGATGTTTTGTTCAATTGTTCAACTGTTCAACTGTTCAACAGGGTAAACGAAAGAAAAAAATTAGAATATAAAAATAATAAATATCTTAAACCGGGAGTAAAAAATTGCACAAAAAGACGGCATTTAACTTGTTGACAATCAATAACTTATTGAATTCTTAGTGGCAACTTCGTGTCCTTAGTGGTTAGGCATTACATTTTTCCTTACCACTAAGTTCACTTTAGATAACACTAAGTTTACACTAAGAAACGCTACAAATTCTTGGCTTCAGACTGCTAAAATTTGGGTGAGAAATAGTCCACACATAGGCTAACATATTACAAAAATTTTCTTTCGTTCACCCTGGCTGTTCAATCGAAAGTACTGAAAATCAACTAGTTATGTGCAATCAGTTGAACGATTGAACGCTTGAACAATTGAACAGAGTGCACTCCATCAAAATAATATATTGGCAACTGTTCCAACTTTTTCAAAAACAAGACTATTCGGAGCAGACTTTTTGTTGAAAAACACGCAGCAAGTTACTTTATTTTTGCCGGATTTTTGATGATTTTTGTCAATTACACAGGAAGGCTTGCCATCTGCGCCACGTAAGTCATGTTATTTTTGTGGCGCACTGAATTAACTTATCGTATCGCCCCCACTTCTATAAAAAAACATATCTTTACATCAAAAACATGAAACATCACTATTTCTTCGTGCTATTTTTGTTGAGCATCACTTGGTTGGCTTGCGCCCAAAAATCAGAACAAAAGGAAACACCAGAATCCCCCAAAATAGAACAAAAAGCCGATTTGCATGAAGGCATGGATATCCCCGAAGATAATCGCATTTCCTTGGATTTGCTCCCCAAGCAAAAACGCCACCAATTGCAAAATATGCGCAGCCACCTAGTCGCCGTCCAAACCATTGTCGAGCTAATCGCCAAAAATGATTTTGATTTGGCTTCCAAAGTCGCCCATTCCCAATTGGGCTCCACCACCGAAATGAAATTAATGTGCGCCTCCTTCGGCAACAAAGACTTCGAAGACCTAGGCCTGAATTTTCACGCAAGTGCCGACCATCTAAGCGAAGTCCTAAAAACCAAAGACCCCAAAAAGTCTCTAGAAGCTTTGTCGGTAACGATGAATTATTGCATCAATTGCCACGCTAATTATAGGCAATAAAACGCACCGGCGATTTCAGTGGTCAAATCCATCAAGACGATTAGCCGTTGATACGAGAGAAAGCATAGTCCAAGCTCCAAACAAAAGCGTACATTCTCCGTTTGGGATACAAATAACACCATTTCAAGATGAATGACCCACTCGAAAACAAACTAAAAAGCCGCTCCATCAAGCCCACCGCCATGCGCTTGTTAGTCCTCCAATACCTAATGGAAAAATCCACCACCGTTTCCCTAAAAGACATCGAAAAAGATTTTTTCAAAGCCGACAAAACCACACTCTACCGCACCCTAAAAACCTTTGAAAAAAACAATCTAATCCATAGCATAGAAGACGGAAGCGGACACACCAAATACGCCCTTTGCCTGGAAGCGTGTGACATCCGGCACCATGACTCACACTGCCATTTCCACTGCACCCAATGCAAAGCCACCTTTTGCCTGACCTCCCTGAATATCCCGCAAATTGACCTGCCCACTAACTTTGTTATGTCTGAAGCCAATATGGTTATCAAGGGGATTTGTGCTAATTGTAATTTGGGGTAAATGGGCTTTGGTGCTTTTTTTTGTTTAAATTGCCTTTGGTGAGCTTGACGGTCGGTAGTAGCCAAATTTATTTGGCTATGTAGCAAAGAGCGCAGCGAGTTTGCGCCACGGGCAATTGGAATAAAAAGGTTTTGTTTAGCCTGAGAAATAGAATTTCGTACTCTGTTTTTGGCTCCACGAAATTTTGTTTGGTTTCTTTTTGATAAAACTTTCCAAAAGTT
>JALVCY010000135.1 GCA_027009605.1 Saprospiraceae bacterium | reverse complement strand
CCGGACTAACCAAGCCAATGTGGAAACCCCAAAGGCGCAAAATGTACCGGTCAAGGCATCTAAGACGGCAATGACCAAACCCGTTGCCAAAAAGCCGGTGGTAGCTGCCAAAACCAAGCGCCCGAGTGAGAAAAAAATAATTAAGAAAACCAGACAGGCCGTCCCAACGGATAGAACCAAAGATGCAGCCGAGAAGGTGTCGCAGGCGGCAAAAGAAGCTGCCACCCAAAAAGCCATCAAAAAATCCACTCCGGCCAAAGTCATAACCCACCCGGTCTCCAAAACCGATAAGCCTAAAGTGGCCAAAATCGCCTTGGATGAGCCAAAATACAGTTTTGGTACCATCAAGGAAGGGACGATTATCAAAAAGGATTTTAAATTTACCAACGTCGGTGAAGCTGATTTACTAATCGAAATCGCTACCGGCTCTTGTGGTTGTACCGTCCCCGAATGGCCGGCTAAGCCCATTAAACCCGGTGAATCCGGCGTCATACACGTGACCTTTGATTCTACAGACAAAGAATATGATACCCGGGTGGAAGTAAATATTGTCGCCAATACCGAACCTATCGTTACCGAAATCATTATGACCGGTAAAGTGATTCCCAAACGGGACTTTAAGAAGAAGGAGTAGGGGAGATATAAGCAAAATTTATCCACGACAGGTTCGCTCGTTAAGGCTGGTGGCAGGTGGGGAAAGTTTGAACTTTAACGTAACCATTCAGCAGGCATACTTGGAGATTATCCAAAAGGATGCTTGCGGAATAGTTGCCCTTTAACATAAGTAATATGTTTGGAATTTCTGAGTTTACCCCAAATGGGTGAGTCGCCGACTGTTACAAAAAATTTAAGAAAATGAAAAAGCTGATTTTCCTTTCTATGCTCTTTTTAGGTGTTTTGTCCTTATCCGGTTGTGCCGTACTGGATGCGATGGCTGAATCTCAAACAGAACAACAAGGGCCACCAACCCCAAAGTCCGATACGAAATCAACACCTACCAACAATAATCCCAAAACCCGCAAAGTAGAAATGAAAACTTCTACTTCAGGTACGACTTCTCGTTCTTCAAACGTCATCACCAAGCCGACGACCAAAAAACCGACTTCTACCAAGAAAGGTAAGAATCCCGGTAAGATTATTAAAAAGACGACTACTAAGCCACATTAATTGTCGTAGATATTGAATCGCTACGCCGCCTAACGGCCTTGTCAACTTCAGTTGCAAGCTGACGTGGGCGGTAGCCTTTGTTGCGGGCGGTTTTTGTCGTAGGCGGCAGCCTTAGCCGCTTAATGGCCTTGTCAACTTCAGTTGCAAGCTGACGTGGGCGGGTAGCCTTTGTTGCAGGCGGTTTTTGCCATGGGCGGCAGCCCGAATCAAGCCAAGCCATCTTGTGCGGCTTGACTTCACCAATAAATTCCTTGAGCGTACGGTTTGGCTCACCCACCGATTCCTATCGGAGCTTCGCCAAGCTTACCAATCCATAGCACAGCGTACACCGATAGTGGCGCCGCGGGTGAGCCAAAAAAATGAAAGAATTGAGACGCTCACCCTTGGTGCTCCGGTTGAGAAAGGGGGCTTCTAAGCAGCCATCCGCTTCCGATAACTCCAAAATACAAAGGCCATCCCTATAAAAATTAGAATCCATTCTTCGGGTTCCGGCGTGCCACTGACTTCCATGAAACTGTTGATGGTAGAGATTTGTTCATGGCCCGTTTCTACTTCTCGATTAAATCGATCCGTTTCCATTTCTGCTTTTTTGAGTGCTTCCTTTTGGCGGTCATTGACTAGGACAATCATGGAAGAATAGGGGGTGACAATGCCTTCTTTCAAGGCAATTTGGTGAATGGCATCGAGTTGCGAAATTCGGTTTGAATCGGTCGTTATTTGTTGATTGTCAATGAAGATTTTTGCAGCTAGATGACTCCATTCAGATTTTGGTTGGTTAGGCTTTGCCGATTGTATCTTATATTGAATGCCATCTTGGTAGTCTAAAATATTTTCATTTGATTTTCGAGCGAATTGAATGGATAAGTCCTTGATACTGTTGATGATAGCGCCATGGCTATTGTTCAGTGTTTCCAAGAAAGCGTCACTATAAATGGGGGCAGCAGTTTCACTAATGTGCCAAATATAGAGCGGTTGATCTAATTGGATACTTTTGATGCTGTCGTTGGCGGCGTGGTAGTTACCTTTGTCCGTTAGAAAGACGATGGCGTCAAAATGCTCTTGGGTGTAATCCACAAATTGCTGGATGATTTCCATGTTATTAGTAGAGCCGAAAAATAGGGCAGGATTGGAATTGATACTGGATTGGAGTTGATCCAATGATTGCTCTACAACCGTATTATTGATGAGGTATGTCTTTGCAGACGAAAAATTTCCCAAGGCTTCAAAAAGGTGTTTTTTCTCCTTAGACATACTAAAAGAGCCGTCAATAAGGAGAGCGATCTTTTTGTTTTTAGGATTTGTGGTTTTTAATGCCGTTCGTTCCAATTGGATAGCTAGTCCTTCGGATATGGGGACTAGGTGGCTTGTCAATGGGGTGTTGTTTTGGGCAGGAATGCTGGCCGGAGTCCAACGATCTGATTTGGTTTGTTGGACACCGTTTATGGTGGAAATGGTTTGGGCCGACCAGTAGATATTTCTTTTCTCGGACAATTTAGGTAGTCGGTAAGTATTATCGGTTGTTTTGGCTGTTTCGTATTTTAGCCAAAGATAGAATTTTTCTCCTTCGATAACTTTAAAGTCATTGTTTTGATAGTTTTTGCCGTAATCTTTTCTTTTGGGTAAGATGGGGAAGGCTCGTAGGCGATATTGGTTGGGGCCGACTTGTTCTAAGAGTGATGGATCTATCCGTCTTTGGACTTCCTGCTTGTAAATCTTTTGAGCGGCGCCCCTTGGGGAAACATTAAAACCATATTTTTTGGGTATTTCTTTGTCATCGCTGAGCCATAATCCGGTCATGACGGAATTGGGAGGAAGCTCAAAGTAATAGAAGATTTCCTGTTGTGAAAAAGTTTTATTTTGATAGACTTCATGGATTTCGATTTCGGCTAGATTGTCTTTTTCGGTTGATGTGATTTCTTGCTTGACAAGGAAGACCTTTTCTTGGTCTATATTTAATAATCCGGCTTCAATTCCGTCTTCATCCCAAGTAGAGCGCATGGCTTTTTTGATGACTTTGCCTTCTTCTTTTTGGATACTTGCGTCAAAATATTTTTCGTATAAATCTTGGGCCTTTTTCGGGTCTGAGTAGAAGCTGCCGCGGTATAGAAACGGGCTCATGAAGAAGTTGTAGAGATTTTGCACTTGACCAGCTGATTTTTTATTCAGTCCAAGGGAGAACTGGTACATCGTTGCGACTTCATTGTTCCTATCTTTAGATGAAAGGTAGCGGTATTGGCAAAGGTAGGCATTGAGTAGGCCTTTTTTTATTTGTGAAGAATGCTCGTTAAACCAAGCTCTGTTTTCCGGAGTAGAGAAGTCCCTGTCTAATTCCTTAAACGCATAAGTCTGTGGTTGTGAGTAGTTTAGAACAAACAGAAGTAGGATGTTTAGCGCAAGCGTCCCTGCAATGATGGCTTTGCCGTAAGGCATTGATATTTTGGTCATTTGCAGAAAAGCCCGGAGATAGAACCAGACCAAAGCTATAGGCAAAATCGCAATAATGGTAAAGGTCAAAAATCCAAATATTAAAAATAAAAGATTGATGAAAGAGAAGTCCATCAGCCAGTTAAAACTAAAGAGCCCGTGGAGAAGTTCCCAGAATAAGGGGATGGAGTAGAAAAGCATAACCACGCTAAAGTAAAGCCCAATTATTAATAATAAACTATGCCCTACTTTTTGTGCCAGCAATAGCCAATTGGGTCTTTTTTCGACAGGAATGAGCACATCCGACAAAAAAGAAATAATCCCCAAAAACAATAAAATAAATAAATGCCAAGTGGCTCCGGTTAACTCCCTAAAGACCCATAATCTCAATATAAAAAGCAAGCTAATCGGTATCTCAAATCCATAAAAATATTGGATTAGTTGTCTAGGTTTTTGCCGCAAGGTGGTCAATCCAAGCACAATACTAATCAATGGTATGGCGATAACAATTAGTGAATAAATCGAAAAGCTGATAGGCGTATAACCGACAAAAGCATTTTTGATAATTGGGAAAAGTACACCTTCGATACCCTCTACATAGATGAGCAAAATAAAGAAAATGAAGTTCCAAGTCCAAAAAGTCAGGTAAGCAAAAATAGGTTTTTTAAAAAAGTTTATCATGAGTCTTGATTTAGTTGTTGGCTAATAAGCTGTTTTAGCTGTTTTATAAAAAGGGTTGTAGCGGTGTCGCTTGGGGGATGATTATTATTAAAAACGATGGAGATGAGCATCCATTCATTTTGAGAATGTCGGAGTTCTGACCAGACTCTAGTGCTGAAATCGTCCGTTATTTGTCTGGGATTTTGAAACCAATAGCAGGCGGTTGCTTCTTGGTTTACCTGAAGCCATTTAATGGGAAAGTTGTCGGCAATTTGGATGGTTTCAACGAGATTAATTTGATGCCCACCCGCGCGAATGCAGTATTCGGGATTGTGGTGGCCTTTCCAGTCGGGGCTCTTTATGAGCAGCATCGAGCCGGATATTTTACCGGTAGAAAAGGACATTTTTTGGGCGCTACTTCCTTGATCACTAAAGAATTGCGCTTCTTTTGTAGTTAGTTTAAGTGGAGAGACAT
>JALVCY010000134.1 GCA_027009605.1 Saprospiraceae bacterium | reverse complement strand
TTGATCAGGCAGGAAATTATTACATCTCCGGTATTCAAAAAGCCAAAAGTGAGACACCAAAATTGGGCTTCACAAATATTAGAAAGAAAAAAGAAGTCTTTCTGAAAAAATTCAATTCCTTTGGCCAACTACTCAATGAACATATTTTGACAGGAGGATTTTGGGATGACGATGATGACAGATGGTATAGTCGGACTCAGTTTGATTTTGCTCCTGATGGGCATGTCATTTTGAAGGCCGTTTTTGAGGAACAGTTAGATTCCTTAAATGCCACGGCGCGGTATTGGTATCCCACATTAGCAGGTAGTAAATTTGTTGTGATGAAATTCAATATGGGAGCAGATAAAAATATTCCTATTGAAAACGGTCAAATTGCCTTCGATGATATTAAGCTTTCGCCAAATCCGGCTCATGATTATTTACAGATTTATGCCCAAGACATTGATTTTGCGCAAGCCCAAATTGAGGTCTTTAGTGCCGATGGCAAACGATGGAAACCGGTCACACACGACAATAGTTTTGGCTATGTCAAACTGCATACCCGGCTCCTGCCCGCAGGTATTTATTTCGTGCGCATCCAAATAGGCGAGACCGTCCTAGCTAAGAAATTTTTGAAGTATTGATGGGGGGGCTTGGGAGTGTTTTGTGGAAAGATAGTTGCCAAAAAGGGCATAAACTCATCACCAAAAAAGAACCTAAAGTGTAAAGCCGGTTTATGGATGTACCGTTGCGTTTACTCAGGAAAGTTAGTTATTAGAATTAGCTTGAGTCCGCAAAATACTATTTGGAACTTTCGTAAACCTTTGACTACTAATGCCTTAGCTTTCGCCAATCCAAAAGATGGGTAGCCGTTAGGGCGTGAGCCGGAGCTCATAACTGTCCGCCCACTCCCTTAAACTTCTCCACAAACAAGGCTATCTTTTGAAAAACACTCCGTTTTTTGGTTAAAAATTGGGGGTTTAGCGGACTCATTTTGGGCAAAATAGCATTGAGCTCTGTTCCATTTTCACTAGCATATTCCCGTTTTAGGGACGTAGAAATATATCGTTTTGCCGCTTCTTCATTTAAATTCTCTTCATCTATTAATTTAGTTGCTTCCACTTTCTGTTTTCTTTGTGCGTAAGCAAAGAAAGCATCAATTATGCTGGCTTTGTCTTGAATGGTGTCAAGCTCCGTTTCATTAATAAAATCAACGACTAAACTCTCTTTGGCTCTATTGCCAATACTTGCGCGAATAATTCTTCGAATTTCTTCAATCAAGGAAGCTTTATCCTTGTTCTTTTTGTTGTGCTCAAAGATTAACTCAAGGATGTAATCAAGATTGATTTCTTGAGATTTTAGCAAGTCCACTTCAAATACCACATCATCCCAATCAATATCCGATGCCTCCGCTTCTTTACCTTTTCTCTCCCGTCTAAGCCAATCCCGAATATCATTGTAGGTAGAGCGGTAATCTTGAATGGTTCGTTCCGGGGGCAACTCTATCATTTGCAGTGAAGCCATATCCTCGTCTGAAAGAAAATGCGTTTCTTTAAATGCTTCCAAAGCTTCCGGATCGTTTGTGTCAATGGATTGCAGGTCTTTTAAATGGGTAAATTCATCATAGTTTTGTAGGATGTTTTCTACTCGCAAGTATTCACCAAAAAGCTTGGCAAATTCTTTTTTGTCTCTCTCTGTTTCAATCTCATCCGGATTGGGAAAGCGTTCATTTAATTCCTTAACTACTTCGATAAAGCCTCGACGTGCTTGACCTGTGACAAGATCTGTAAAACCTTCTAAGTACTCTTTGTAACTCTTTTCTAAGACGACATTTTTGGTGTTCTTATCTCCAAATAACGTAATGGCATCTATCGTGGCTTGTTCCAAATCTCTGAAAGTAATGATGTTGCCAAAGGTCTTAGTCGCATCGTAAATACGGTTGGTTCTCGAAAAAGCTTGCATCAGTCCATGATAACGTAGGTTTTTATCCACAAACAACGTGTTTAGCGTGGGCGCATCAAATCCGGTCAAAAACATACCGACCACAATAAGCAAATCAACTTCTTTATTCTTTACCCGCTTGGCCAAATCTCTATAATAATTCTGAAATTCTTTGCTCTCAACCCCATAACTGGTCTTAAACATGGCGTTATAGTCATTGATAGCCTTACTCAAAAATTCTTTGGCACTGCTATCCATGGCGGATGGCTCAAAGCTTTCGTCTAAAATCTCTCCAACGGCACTTTGCTCTTCATTGGCAGCAAAAGAGAAAATAGTGGCTATTTTTAAAGGCTTCTCACTATCTTTTTGCAAGAGATTCAACTCATCATAATAGCACTTGGCAGCATCTACGCTACTTACCGCAAACATCGCATTAAATCCACTTTTGCCTCCTAGTGTTCTATGCGTTTTGCGTCTAAAATTTTGTAGAATGTATTGAGCAATCTCTTTTATGCGTGTAGGATGAAGTAAGGCTTTTTTGTTTTCTGCTGCCGTTAATTTCTTGATGTCTAATTCTGTCTCAATATCCTTAAATTGAAGCCTAACATCATTATAATCCACCTTAAATTTTAACACCTTTTCATCTCGAATGGCATCGGTAATGACATAAGAGTGCAGTTCTCGACCAAAAACACTAGCCGTTGTCTCAGCGCCCAAAGCATTTTGCGGAAAAATAGGTGTCCCCGTAAAACCAAATTGATAATACTTCTTAAATTTCTTTTTTAAGTTTTTTTGTGCTTCGCCAAACTGTGACCGGTGTGCTTCATCGAATATAAACACCACCTGTTTTTGATAAATAGCTAAATTGCTTTCACTCTTTATCAGATTGTTTAGCTTCTGAATTGTCGTGACAATAATTTTGTTATCTACTTTATCAATGTTTCGTTTTAAACCCTTAGTACTCTCTGAGCCATTTACACTATCTGGCGAAAACCGCTGGTATTCTTTCATGGTTTGATAGTCCAAATCCTTTCGGTCAACCACAAAAAATACCTTATCAATAAACTCCAGCTGTGTCGCAAGTCTTGCAGCCTTAAAACTGGTAAGCGTCTTGCCGGATCCCGTAGTATGCCAAATATACCCACCTCCTTCAGTGGATGCCCATTGTTTAGCTTGATAAGCACTTTTAATCTTCCATAAAATACGTTCTGTCGCCGCAATTTGGTAAGGGCGCATGACAAGCAGGGTATTATTTACATCAAAAACAGAGTATTTGAGTAAAATATTTAAAAGGGTATTTTTCTGAAAAAAGGTCGCTGTAAAATCTTTTAGGTCTTTGATTAAGGAATTATCTGCTCTCGCCCAGTTCATGGTAAAATCATAACTGTTTTTGTTTCGCTCAACGGTATTGGCAAAATAACGGCTATCCGTCCCATTAGATATGACAAAAATTTGCAGGTACTTGAATAGTGAATTTTCGGTATTAAAACTCTCCTTCGAGTATCTATGCAATTGATTAAATGCTTCCCGTATGGCTACACCCCGTTTTTTCAGTTCAATTTGCACCAAAGGCAGGCCATTGACCAAAATAGTTACATCATACCGGTTGGCATGTGTGCCGGTTTGTTTAAACTGGGTAATAACTTGCAGTTTGTTGCGTACAACATGCTCTTTATCAACCAGATAGATGTTTTGAATATGACCATCGTCAAAAACAAAGTCATAGATATAGTCATCATGGATTTTTCTGGTTTTGTCGATTAGGTTATCGCTTGGTTTGTCCAAATACTCTTCTACAAAACGCCCCCATTCATCATCTGTAAACACCATATTGTTAAGTGCTTGGAGTTGTACTCTAGCATTGGCAAGCATGGCTTTTTGCGAAGTAATCGGGTTACTTGGCTTTTCGTACCCTTGGTTTACCAGGTCTTGAACTAACTCCCGTTCAAGTGCAGCCTCTGTTTGGTAAGTCGGGGGTGCTTCATTGACTTCTGAGTACTTGGTGTATTGATCTAGTACTATGAAGTTTTTTGATTCTGCTATTGTTTTATATTTCATTTTTTCTTTTTTACCACTAAAGTTTATTTTTTCTTTTAACCACGAAAAACACTAAAAGCACGAAAGGTTTTTCTTTTAACCACGAAAAACACTAAAGGCACGAAAGGTTTTTCTTTTTACCACGAAAAACACTGAAGGCACGAAAGTTTTTTTTCTTTTAACCACGAAAGGCACGAAAAGCACGAAAGTTTTTCTTTTTACCACGAACGGCACGAAAAGCACGAAAGTTTTTTTCGTGTGTTTCGTGTATTTCGTGGTTCAAATGTACAAGTCGTATTTTTCGTGGTTAATCAATCATGATTTCGTGGTTTCTAAAGTGCAAGTCGTGTGATGCTAGCCTTAGGGTATGCCCCAAAATTAACCAGCAACCCCAATCGCATATTAGTAGCCTTCAAATAATTCAGCACCTGTGCTTTGTGTTCAGGAGCAATTGTTTTGACAGTTTTTAGTTCCACTATTATTTTATCATAACAAATGATGTCCGGTTGATATTTTTGTTTTAGGGGTTTTCCTTTGTAGTTTAGGGACAGTTCTGGTTGAGCGACAAAATGGATATTGCGTTTTTTTAGTTCTATCTCTAAGCATTCTTGGTAAACAGCTTCTAGGAAACCGGTACCCATTTCACGGTACACTTCAAAGATGGCTCCTTGTATGGCGTAGCTTTCGTTTTTGTATATGATTTCTTGGCTCATTTCTTTATTTTTTTTTACCACTAAAGTTTATTTTTTTTTTTTTTACCACGAACGGCAC
>JALVCY010000133.1 GCA_027009605.1 Saprospiraceae bacterium | reverse complement strand
AGCGTTCCGGAATAATTACTTTATCATCACTGGGAGAAGGAGTGTATCTAGGAACTTTACAGGATGAGCCTTTCTTCAAATTGATTTGTTTTAAAAGAAAGGGGGACATATTAACTACATATCAAGACATTTTGAGTGAATCTTGACAAAGAAAAGCTCCTAAATTACAAGAATGTTCCACGTGGAACATTCTATCGTTTCATTAAATAGCCCTTAAATTCATCAAAATGGATAGAGATGGGTATGGATACTTTATCTTTTTCCGCAAGGATGGCTAAGCGTTCCGGAATAATTACTTTATCAGCAATGGGAGAAGGGAGCACATCTAAGAACTTTGCAGGATGAGCAGTCTCCAATATGATACCTTTATCTTGTGGGTTTTTCTTTTGATATTCCTTAAAAGCAAGATAACCAACAGCGCCATGTGGGTCAATAATGTATTGATACTTGTCAAAAACTTCTTGAATTCCTTTCAACGTAGCTGTATCATCAAAGGTATATCCTTCAATTTGCTGCTTTACAATGTTCCACGTGGAACCATATAAGTCCATTATTCTAGCAAAATTTGAAGGGGCACCAACATCCATGGCATTAGAAATGGTTTGGACAGAAGGTTTTGGATGATAATTTCCGGTCTTCAGATACTGATAGAAGATATCATTAGCGTTGTTCGCTGCAATAAACTTCTTAACAGGAAGACCCATTTTTTGTGCAAACAAACCTGCTGTTATATTGCCGAAATTGCCGCTAGGTGTAACAAATACCGGGGGCTGACCATCATAGACCTGCTTCCAAGCTTCAAAATAATAGAAGGATTGGGGAATTAATCGAGCGATATTGATAGAATTTGCGGAGCTAATCCTTAAATGATTGTTGATGTCTTCATCTAAGAAGGCTTTTTTGACTAGAGCTTGGCAATCGTCAAAGGTTCCGTTTACTTCTAGCGCAGTAATATTTTTGCCTAAAGTCGTTAATTGTTTCTCTTGGAGATGGCTGACCTTACCTTTAGGATATAATATAATCACGTTAATACCGGGAATGTCATAGAAACCGGCTGCAACAGCTCCGCCCGTATCCCCTGATGTGGCCACTAATATGGTGAGTTCGCTATCTTCGTTTCGATTAAAAAAGCTCATGGTACGAGCCATAAAACGAGCCCCAAAATCCTTAAAAGCTAATGTTGGGCCATGAAATAATTCTAAAATATGGGTTTCATTATTTAAAGGGACAACGGGGGCTTCAAAATCTATAGCTCCATAAACAATTTTTTCTAACTCTGAATAGGGGATAGCTCCATCTATCAACGCATAGGCTACGGCAAAAGACAACTCCGGAAACGACATTTTCGGAAGTTCTTGAAAGAATTTAGTTGGAAGTTTTGGAAAATGATAGGGCATAAAAAGGCCATTATCATCCGGGAGTCCTTTCAATACGGCTTCTCCAAGGGTAAATTCTTGGTGTCTATTCTTGGTGCTATATAACTTCATCATAGGTTAAAAGATTTTGGCGCCTTCTTTATTTACTTCTGAAATGTAAGGAGTGGATTCAATCTTATGTTTTTGGAAGGCTTGAGTCATGGCTTGAGCTACATTATTGGCGATAAAAGTATTCTCACAAAGCGCAAATAAGGAAGGCCCCGCTCCGGAAATACTACAGCCCAAAGCACCATTCACTAGTGCAGCATCTTTGACATCATAAAAACCGGGGATTAATTCTGCTCGTTGGGGTTCAATGATGATATCTTTGAGAGACCTTTTTATTAAAGGAAAGTCACTTCTTTCAAAACCCAAGATGAGCCCACCCAAGTTGGCAGATTGCTGAATGTGTTCTCCCAGACTAACCCGATCGGATAACATGGCTCTAGCTTCGCTCGTCAATATCTGAAGTTTGGGATAAATGACCACAACATATAAAGACTTAGGTGGAATAATCCGATGAATATCATCTACATCCCTAGCCAGTACGATACCACCGATTAAGGCGGGAGCGACATTATCTGCATGAGCAGAACCGGAAGCTACTTTTTCTCCGGCAATGGCAAATGGCAATAATTCTCTTCTGTGCAGCGGATGTTTCAAGAAAGTATTGGCTGCAACGACCGCAGCGACTGCACTAGCCGAACTACTTCCGAGTCCACTGCCGATAGGCATTTTTTTGTGAATCTCTAGTTCCAGCCCAAAATCTGCCCGCTGCTTTTTTAGAAAAGCCAAGGCTGCCACGCCGGCAGTGTTCTTGGTTGGCTCATAGGGAAGATTACCTTGAGCTCCTGTAATTTTTGTAATGGTGACTTGACCTGCACTTTCGGTCTTTCGTGCTATTATTTCGTCTCCGGGCTCGTTTAAAGCAAGGCCTAAAATATCAAAACCGCACCCTAGGTTAGCCACAGTGGCCGGAGCGAAAACTTTAATTCCTGATTTGGACATAACTAATTGATTTTCAATGGTTTGTGTTGATTGGAAGATAGGATACACACCAAATTTGCATGTATAAAATCACTAAAATCCAAATGTAGTTTAAAAAGTGGCGATTTCCAAATTTGTAGCCGTATGAATTCGGCCTAGATGATCTAGCAAAAGTATTTTATTTCAACAAGTGGGCAAAGCTTGTACCAAAAAATGGAAGTTTCGGGGAGCATGTAATTGATCTAATAAAAAAAAATGCTATATATTTTTTGGTCAGGATAAAAATGAGTATATTTACCTAGTGAATCAAAAGTTCTTTGTAACTGTTTAGGTGCTCCTATTTTAGGGCAAAAAATAGGCATTTTTTAACTAAAATAGTGGGTACCTAAACAGTTACAGTTCTTTAACCCAAAAAAAAAAGTGATATATGGAAAATCAATTGACGACAACAGGCTATGTACTAAAAGAAGAAAAAGTATCGGCTTTGGCAGGACACATCGTGAAGAATACTTTTGTTATAAATATTAACCATCCTTTCCCCGGCTATTATGGTCAAGCGATGGTGGAGCAGTCTGTGCCTAGGTCAATTATTTTTGTCACCAAAAAAGAGCACTCTTGGGAAAGTATTTTACGAGCCAAAAAGAGAATCAATTCTTATTTAGAACTCAATGTGGATATCACAAAATCTAAAGTGTCAATGTGGAACAGAAAATTTGAGGGGATACGTGCGAAGGGTTTTTCGGATTATTCAGAAATTGAGCCGGTACAAAAAGCACTTATTCAGGAAGGTTTTGCTATGGCCAAATCTCGAAGGATGGGAGAAGCAGAAGAAGCTTTGATTAATTTGAAAAAATTCTTTTATTTAGATCCTATTGAAGAAGGAATATTCTTGGATCATGTTCGGAAGGAGATGAGTTATGTGTTGTTAGACAGACATGTCAATTGGGAAGTTTTCCGAAAGGTGACAGAAATGGTGAAGAATAATATTTCTGACTCTAGTTTTGATATAGCCAATGGCGCTTTTTATATGAATGATGGAATCGTGGATATGGTACGGATTTTTAAACCGCAAAGTAATCCTGATCTCTTGCGAGAAATACAAACTCTATATCGTAAAAATCTTCTGAAGTTTAGTTAGTGTTGATTAGCATTTAGCTATCTTGTTAAGGAAGAGCATCATCATAATTTGTTTCATTACTTAGCTAATTTTTCTTAAATTAGCTCCTAAAAAAAAGATGAGCAAATATGTTTGGGTTATTATACTAGTTGGATTTTTGGGTAATAGTGCTTTCTCTCAAAATTTAAAGCAAACCATTCGGGGAACGGTTACCGAAAAAGAAAGTGATATTCCACTGATAGGAGTGAATGTCTTAGCAATTTCTAGGAATGGGGAGAGTTTTGGCGCAAGCACCGATGAAAATGGGGACTACAGAATTGATAATGTGCCACTTGGACGTCTGAGTGTTCAGTTTTCTTATATTGGTTATGAGACAGTGACCCTGGATAATATCATAGTGACTTCCGCAAAAGAAGTGATACTTCCTGTAAAAATGGAAGAGTCTGCCATTGAATTGGCAACAGTAAAAGTCAAAGCAAGAAGAAAAGGAGAATTGGTCAATGAAATGGCAACGGTCTCTGCCCGCCAATTTTCAGTGGAAGAAACAGACCGGTACGCCGGAAGCCGGGGAGACCCGGGACGGATGGCTTCCAATTTTGCCGGAGTTCAGGGGGCAGACGATAGTCGTAATGACATTGTTATACGGGGAAATTCTCCCGCAGGCGTATTATGGAAATTTAACGGAGTCAACATCCCCAATCCCAATCACTTTGCTATCGCCGGAACATCGGGCGGGCCGGCATCCATTTTAAATAATAAGTATCTTGCTAATTCCGATTTTTTTACGGGAGCATTTCCTTCAGAATATGGAAATAGTATTTCCGGGGTTTTTGATTTGAGAATGAGAAATGGTAATAATGAGAAATATGAATTTTCCGGACAATTAGGATTTTTGGGTACTGAGTTATTTGCAGAAGGCCCGATTGCTAAAAAGAATAAATCTTCATTTCTGGCTTCCTATAGATATTCTACTTTGCAACTGTTTAGTGGGCTACATATAAATGTGGGAACAAACGCCACACCTAAGTATCAAGATGGTGCCTTTCGGCTAAATTTTCCCTTAAAGGGAAACAGCAATATAGCTTTTTGGGGAATTGGTGGAAAGAGCAGCATTAACATCGTCCTTTCCGATCAAGAAAAGCCGGACAATGAAACACTTCTTTATGGTAATAATGACCGGGATCAATTATTCGGGTCTCAAATGGTCGTCGGCGGGCTATCCT
>JALVCY010000132.1 GCA_027009605.1 Saprospiraceae bacterium | reverse complement strand
ACGTATGATTTGACGGAGTGAGATCAAGATAACGGAACTAAAACCAATAGAATGACAGGATATGTATTTCCAGGACAGGGAGCGCAGTTTGAAGGAATGGGCAAAGACCTATACGAGTCAGGAGCCAAAGGCAAGGCATTTTTTGAAGAAGCGAATGAGATTTTGGGCTATCGGCTTTCGGATGTGATGTTTCACGGGACAAAGGAAGAGTTGAAAGAAACAAAAATTACCCAACCCGCTTTGTTTGTACATTCCTTGGCCGGTGTGGCCTTATCAGAACAAGCTTTTGAGCCGGATGTGGTGGCGGGGCACTCGTTGGGTGAATTTTCGGCCTTGGTAGCAGCCAAGTCACTGAGTTTTGCGGATGGCTTGCGTTTGGTGAAAGCCCGGGCTTTGGCGATGCAGAAGGCTTGTGAGTTGGTACCTTCTACGATGGCAGCGATTGTGGGGTTGGATGATGCGGTGGTAGAAGAAATATTGGAAGGCTTCGATGATGTCGTGCCGGCCAATTATAACTCCCCCGGCCAGTTGGTTATTTCCGGTTCGGTAAAAGGCATCAATGAAGCCGTAGAAAAATTAAAAGAAGCGGGTGCTAAACGGGCTATTGTCTTGGTGGTGGGTGGTGCTTTCCACTCTCCATTTATGGCTCCGGCCAAGGAAGAATTGGCGAAAGCGATAGAAGAAACCAAGTTTGCAGCTCCGATTTGTCCAATATATCAAAATGTAACTGGGAAGGCGTCATCAGACCCGGATGTGATTAAGAAGAATTTGATTGAACAATTGACGGCACCGGTGCGCTGGACGCAGTCGGTCGAACAGATGATTGCAGATGGGGTGACAGAGTTCATAGAATGTGGGGGCAATGGGAAAGTCCTTCGCGGCCTAATCAGAAGAATAAATCGAGAAATTCCTACAAAATCTTTGTTGTAGGCTTGACAGTCCAACAAAATTCTAGTAACTTGCTCTCGAATTCTTCCAAATTAGTAGATTTTTCCCCAATTCCATGAACAAAGGAATCCATGCCCTTTTCGCACTTGACTATGCGGGATTTTGGGTTAGGATTGCAAAAAAACAATGAAACTATGAAGAATCAGCTACAAGTTGGAAAAACCCTGTTATCTATTCCCTTCGTAATGGATCCGTATTTCCGTCGGTCTGTTATTGCCTTATGCGAGCACAATGAGCTTGGAAGTTTAGGGCTTATCCTTAACAAAAGACTAGATTTGACCATCAATGACCTAATTTCGGACTTCCCGAAATTTGAGTCTGTTGTGCATTATGGAGGGCCGGTACAGACCGATAGCATTCAATATTTGCACCGGGTTGGCGACCTTTTGGAAGGGAGCAAAAAAATAGGCAAAGACGTCTATTGGGGCGGCGACTTTGAAAGCTTAAAATTTTTAATCAAAAATGAATTGATTAAGCCGGACGATATTCGTTTTTATGTCGGGTATTCCGGTTGGTCCCCCGGACAATTAGCTGAAGAACTAGACGCCGGCACTTGGGTCATCGGCGATCTCTCTGCCAATTACCTGTTCAAATTTGAGCCCGAATTAGTCTGGTCCAAAGCCATGGAGCACAAAGGCCCCAATTATGAGGTCATCGCCCAAATTCCTAATGAAATGCTTTTGAATTGACGTCTGGACGCAAGGCGTTACCGAAAAGAAGGCGAAACGACCAAATCCTTAGAGCCAGGCGTATATTTATAAAAACCTTCGCCTGATTTACGACCTAATTTCCCGGCTGCGACCATGTTGACGAGTAGGGGACTGGGTGCGTATTTGGGATTTCCTAGTCCCGAGTATAGCACATTCATAATTGCCAAGCAGACATCCAACCCGATAAAATCTGCCAATACCAGCGGCCCCATCGGATGTGCCATGCCTAATTTCATGACGGTATCAATTTCTTCTACACCGGCGACGCCTTCGTTTAGCGTGATGATGGCTTCATTTATCATAGGCATCAAGATTCTATTGGCCACAAAACCGGGGTAATCATTGACTTCGACGGGGACTTTCCCTAAGTCTTTGGACAAGTCCATGATTTTTTTGGTGGTCGTATTAGAGGTAGAATATCCGCGGATAATTTCTACTAATTTCATGATGGGCACCGGATTCATAAAGTGCATGCCTATGACCTTGGCCGGGCGCTGAGTGACGGCGGCTATTTTGGTGATGGATATGGAGGATGTATTGGTGGCTAAAATGGCTTTTTTAGGAGCCAGCTTATCCATTTGCTTAAAAATACTCAATTTGACATCTACATTTTCGGTAGCAGCTTCAATCACCAAATCTACACCGGTCAGGCCGGGTTTCATTTCTGTAAAAGTGGTCAAATTGGCCAAAGTCTTTTCCTTTTGAGCTTGGGTTAGCCTTTCTTTCTTGAGGAGTCTATCCAAGTTTTTTTCGATAGTGGCTAGGGCTTTTTCTAAGGCTTTTTCAGCAATGTCGATGAGGTTGACTTGGTATCCGGCTTGCGCAAAAACATGAGCGATGCCATTGCCCATCGTACCGGCACCGATAACAGCTATTTTCTTCATTTTTATTGGTTTTATTTGAGCGCTAAAGGTAAGTAGAATTTGTTACTTCCCAAAGTTTAGTACAAAGTAACGGTGAGCCTACTCCGGAAAATTAACTTTTAGGAGTGAACTCAACAATTGAACAAAATCTCCAAACAGAATAAAACTGGGTAGTTTTAAAGCAGAATACTTTTAGGAGTGAACTCAACGGTATAACGGCTAGGCAGCAATGAAGGGCAAAGGTTAAGGGTCAAAGGTTAAGGGTTAAGGGTCAAAGGTTAAGGGACAAAGGTTAAAGGTTAAGGGTCAAAGGTTAAAGGTTAAGGGTCAAAGGTAGGCAGCCAAGAGAGCGTCCCCCTTGAACGCCGAAGGCAGCCAACGGTATAGCGGTGTATCGGTACAACGGTATAACGGCTAGACAACAATTAAAGGTCAAAGGTGAAAGGTAGGCAGCCAAGAGAGCGTCCCCCTTGAACGCCGAAGGCACTTGAACGCCCGAAGGGCAAATTGAACGTGCGAAGCACAAATTGAACGCCGATTCGCCGGTTGAAACCGCCGCTACCAAAAAAAGGAGATGACCAGACAAGCCATCTCCTACAAACAAACAATCAGTACTAAATCTTAGATGTTCTAATCAATCTTTAACAGACGCCCGGAATCGGAAGCATGCCCAAATTCAATGTAATAGAAAAATTCACTGCTCGGCAAAGCCAATAAATCCAATGGCTCATCTTTTAATTTTTTCACCTTCTCCCAGTCATATTTTTTCAGTAATTGACCCCACGTGGTGTAAATAAATAAACTCACATCGGTTTCGACTTCTGCTTCCAAGTTTAAGAGATAAAGTCCGGAGCCCGGATTCGGGTCGATGCGGTAGAATACCCCTGCTAAAGTATCTTTGACCGAAATATCTTGTTGATTGATTTCTGTACCACAGCTGTTTTCCGCTATCAAAATGACGGTGTAATTGCCATAAAATTGATAGTCATGTACCGGATTCACAGCATCCAAGATAGTCCCATCTCCAAAATCCCAAGTGTAGGTCGTATTTTGCGAAAGCGACTGTACAAAAGTAGTCTTCTTCTCAACCGATGAATAGGTAAAGGCTACATTCGGGGGACCGTCCACGGTAATAGTCATGGTGGTCGTAACCGAATCAGTCAAATTATAGGCCGTCAATTGGACAAGATATTGTCCCGGCTCGGTAAAAGTTACCGTGGGATCAAACTCATAGGAGTAGGCCGGCGCCCCTTGCGGGAAAATCCATTTTACGCTGTCTGCATTGGTTAAAGTGGCGGAAAAATGGACTGTCATCGGGCCGCAGCCTACCGTGTCGGAGGCTTCAATCGTTGCGACCGGACTACCATAGCCGATAAAGATGTTATGGGTTGTAGAGTCAGAGCCGCAGTCATTGGTTGCCCAAAGTGTGATGGCATGAAATCCATGATTTGCAAATAGATGAGTAGGATTCTCCCACGTAGAGGTATCCCCGTCATCAAATTGCCATAGATAGGTATCGGCCATCTCGGATTGGTTGGTTAGTTGGATGGACAAACCATTTCCGGAAGGAGAGAACGAGGCCATCGGCTTTTCATTCACTTGGATATAGTCTGTTAGGGTCAAAGTGTCGGTGGTCATTCCATTACTGACCACGAGAGTCACCGAATACCGGCCGCCTACAGCATAAGTCACGGTGGGATTCTGCTCATCTGATGTTTCCGGTACGCCGCCGGGGAATATCCAAGTCCACGTAGTCGGATAATTAGTGGAAAGGTCAGAGAATTGAACAGTCAAAGGTGCACAGCCCACCGTATCATCTACCGTAAATTTCGCCACTATATCGCCTATATCGCCTAGTGTGATGGGCTGCGTGATCGTGTCAGAGCTGCAACCATTGGAGGCTATTAAGGTGACTTGGTAAGTGCCCGGGTTGGGATAGTGATGCATGGGGTTGGGCTCGATAGAAGTCTCCCCGTCCCCAAAGAACCACTGGTAGTTATCTGCATGGATGGATTGATTGGTGAATTGGCCAATTAAGTCCATCGTGTCTGAGACGAAATTAGCCGTTGGGGGCAGGCTGACTTGGATGTAGTTTTGGACGGTGATGGTGTCCTTATTTCCGGCATTGGTGGATACGATAAGTGTGACGGCAAAACTACCGGCATTGTTATAAACAACCTGCGGATTTTGATCCGTAGAAGTCGCAGGTGTTCCCCCCGGGACGT
>JALVCY010000131.1 GCA_027009605.1 Saprospiraceae bacterium | reverse complement strand
AAAATCTGTGACCGTACCGGTACTTGTTCCTTTGACTAATACAGAGACACCGATTAGTGGCACATCGGTTTCATCAATAACCACTCCTTGGATGGTGCGGCTATTTGTTTGGGCATTCAGATTCACTGCGAAGATGAGTGCTACAAATAAGACCAGAAAATGGTGTATTCCACGGGGTGGAAAAGAAAGTAGTTTTTGTTTCTTCATAATTTTATCACTTTAAAAATTTGTGTTGCTTCCTGTGCCGTTATCTTTAAAATGTAGATTCCTTTTGGCCAGGTTTCGGTAGATATTGAACTTTTTCCCGCAAGGGACTGCTGAAAGACTAATTGACCACTCTGTGAATAGGCTTGGAGTTCAAAAGGCTTTTCGAGTTCTATCTGAAGGGTTTGTGAGAAAGGGTTTGGAAAAATATGGATTGCAGCGTCCCCGATTTCATAAACGGGTAAGGCTTCTGTGTCAAAGAAAGTGGTATTTGACCAACTGTCTTGATGCCATTTATTAATTAATTTTGCGCGGACTCTAAAATAATAGATTTGGACGGTAGTGTCTAAATCCATCGTGTACGTAGTCTGGGTCAGTGTGTCTGAAATGGTTGTCCAACTGCCGGCATCCTTTTTGACTTGAATTTCGTAGGCGCTGGGTAGTATTCGTTGGCTAACTTGCCAGCTAAAAGAAATCTGAGCATTGCCGGTGTCTAAGGTCGGAGAGAAGGCCATCGGTACAGGCAAATAGTTAATGACTCCGCCGTCAATCTTGTTATATCCGGCGACGCTAAAGCTATTTTTTATTTTGTACCAACCGTTGGAAGAACCCCACCAGCCCATGTTGAGATGGTGTGTTTCTTGGCCTGTGGAGTCTATTTTTAGTCCATCGCAGACGATAGAGTGTCCGGCTCCGTTGCTTGCGCTAATGGCAAAGATGACGGGCATTTGGTGGACGAGATTCGTATCGACTACTTTCCAGAAAATAGGGGATGTTGCGGAAGCATATTTTCCAATAAACCTAAAATAGTCTTTTCCGGTATCCGGTATTTTATTGACATTGGATGTCGAGCCGTTGTACTCAAAATTCATGTTTAGGGCGACACAATTGTGGTAGATTAATGTGGCTATTGCTTCTTTTTCTGTTTGGGTTGTAGATTTGTATTTGTATCTTTCCTTGATGTTGGCCCAGTCATATTCGGTGTCTCCAAAATTGGCAGAGTAAGTGCCTTTCGATGAGCCATAATTATCAGAATAAGTATGCTGCCCCATGCCTTTGATGGGCCATTGGTAATAATGGAGTAGCGTTGCCGCTGAAACCGCCACGCAGCCCGGTGCATAGTGGTTGGGCGTGTAAAGGTTGGCTACATTAATGGGGTTATCGTTGTCATCGACACAATTTACTTGGCCGAATAGGGAGTGAATTAATGGGGGAATATTGATGTCTTGAACTTCTCTGGGGATTAACGGAGTGTTGTTTTTTTTAATGCCTTCGTTGATTTGACCTAGGATGCCTGACATGATATTGAATTGATATTCGTCCGAAATGCCAAAGTCATTTTCGAAAGAATAACCCATGATAGTTTTTTCGTCGAAAGGCGAGATAAGAATAAAACCTTTCGGAAAAAGGGTAAATAGTAAAGCGTTGACTTGATCGTTTTGGGTAATTTCAATTGGATAAGATGTACGTAAAGAATAATTGGTCGTTTTATTTGCTTGCGCAAAAGATTGAGCTTCCGCAAAAGCACGACTATAGTCCTTAGATTGACTAAATCCCAAGATGGGCGCAAGCAACAGCGGAAATACCATTATTAGGGGTAAGAAATAAGAAAATAGATTGTTTTTTGGCATCATTTTTTTGGTTGTTTGCGGTGGAAAAGCCCCGATAATTTTGGCACTAGAGAAAAAAAACTCTGACTTCGACAGATGCCGAAGTCAGAGTGTATAAAATTATTTAGAAACAATCACTTTTTGAGTAATTTGTTGACCATCCACATTGAAGTTGCAGAAATAAAGGCCATTCGTCAAATTTTCCGTAAGGATATCGAACGTGTGTTGACCGGCAGCTTGCATGCCCAGATTTTGAGCAAAGGCTTGCTTACCATCAAGTGTAAATATTGAAACACTTACGTTAGATGCTTTGGTTAGATCGTAAGATAATGTGAAATAATCTTTAGCTGGATTTGGAGAAATCTGAATCTCTTTAGCCAATCCATCAATCTCAGTTACATCAACAATCGTTTCAAAATAACCTAAAACTTCTTCGAACCAAGTATCTAAGTTGTCTTGAGAATCTAATCTGGCAGATTCAAAGGTACAAGTCAATAACTTACTTTTGTTGTGCTCTTTATAGACTGCTGCAAAGAAATCTGCAAATACATAATTACTCGGCCCCATATTGTAAACCCCTACCGCATCATCTGTGATAGCCAGTGCATCTACAAACCACATGGTAGGATATTGCCAAAGCATAGGGTCTAATTCACAAATTTCATGACCGGGTGTCAAGTCAAGTTGTGGGACACCGTCACCGCCATCATCTTTTTTAGACTGGGCAACATACTTTTTGATTCCCATATAGTCGTAGATGAATTTTCCGGGTTGAATATTGTCACTGCCGGCAGGATAAGGTGCTTGGTCAAAAGCATCATAGAAATAATCTAAACCCTGAAGCCAAACGATACCCCCATTATCCAAGTATTGAATCAAAGGAGCGTTGAATTTGAAGTCCGTAGAGTCTGTCGCATCCCAAAGGTAAAGAGCATCGCCATCGTTGCCGGTGTACCAAATAACAACATCGAAGTTATTCAAGTAGTCCACATCAGGGAAAGTACCGGTATTGATGGTGTTATAGACGATATGGTTGTAGTTGCCATTGATTAATGCAGTGTCTAATTCTAGGTATCTTTTTGCACTATATTTATTATCATTGACCAGCAATATTTCGTAGTCATCAGGTGAACCTTGGTTGGAGATAGTGACTTCGGCTGTTCCGGTCACTCCTGAACCGTCTGCAGCTTCTGCAACAACCGTTACCGTACCATTACCGAAGCTCAAACCGGCGGCAGTCAATACACCATTTTGGTCGATGGATGCATGGGCATTATTGTTTGTTAATTTCCAAACAACATTTTTGTTAGTGGCATCTGCCGGTAATATTTCTGCGGTGAAAGTTAAGCTGCCTCCTTTTTCTGTGATGGCTAGGCCGTTAGCACTTGATACGGTGATATCAGTAACGGGAATAGAAGCCGAAGCAAATTGAGCAAAATAAGCCAATCCTTGTGCCATTAAAGTATCCAGTCTCCATTGAGCATCAAATCTAGCAAATTCTGTGGCAAAAGACATAATCTTTGCATCTCCCTTTGTGTTGATCAGTGCTCCAGTTTTGCCACCTAAATCATAGTCTGCAGGGCCATGCTTGTACAAGCTTGTAGCTGTCGCCGTTGGAGTTACGGCATCTGCATACCACATTGTTGAATAAGACCAGACCAGCGAGTCTAGAGTGAATATACCATTTCCTGGTTCCACTTCAAAAAATGGAACACCGGTATAAACAACCCCATCGTCTAGTTTTGATTGCGCATCATAGCTTTCAATACCTAGGTAGTCATAAACAAAATCTCCGGCGTGTAAGGTGTCCGGAGCGGCACCATATACATCTCGTAAGAAGTCTAGTCCATTAAGCCAAAGCATTCCTCCTTGGTCAAGATAGGTGATTAAGTCTGAATTATCCTCATCATTTCCATTCCAAAGATATAGTCCACTTTTATCGTTTCCGGTGTACCAGATGACCAAGTCAAAAGGCTCCATGTAGGATGCCGTAGGTGATGCTGAATTAGCTACTGCATCAAAGTAAGAATAAGTTTGGCCAAGGTCGTCTAAGGCCGTTTTTAGTGCTTCTACTCTGGAAGCACCAGCACTGTTGTCGTTGACAAGGAGCACAGATTGTGCTTGTATTTGAGTTGTGCTAAAAAGCAAAACCAAAGCAAAAAGAAAGTAGATTTTTTTCATTAGTTAATTTTTTTTAAAATCATGAATAATCAGGTTTGGGGCTGTTCTTTGGTCATTTTCTTTGACAAAAGAATCTAGCCCAGCAAAGCAAATATAGATAAAAGAAACTATAATATCAAAAAAGAAAGTTATATTTATTGGGATTTTTTTTGTTTTGTTTGCATCCATTTTGGGTTTTACTTTTTACTTGTTGTGAATGTTTGTGTGTCCTTCTTATAACTATCTGATAGTGAGTTGGTTATGCTTCCTTTTCTAAAGCTAATTCTAAGGAGTTCAGTGGGTTCCAAAATCTTTTTTTTCAAAAGGTGATGGGAATCATATTTTGGTGAAAAACTGAGAATGGTTTGTGCAAACGATTGTGTAACGGCTTGCCTTGTAGAGTCTCTAAAAGCTCATTAGTTTTTGGAGTAGGTTTTCATCCGTCTTTTTTTACCCAACCCAACCAACACTTTACGCATCTATTACGTTAGGATAGGGTCAATCAGACAAAATACACAACATGAAAGGGACTTTTCAGATAGCCACGATGTTTGGGATTCCGGTGAAAATTCACTGGTCTTTTTTCCTATTGCCTGCTTGGGCGGTGGGTTCGAGTGTGTATAATGGGATGAGTTGGACATCGGCGGGCTGGTTTTTTGTCTATATTTTGACTTTATTTTTATGTGTTTTGCTACATGAATTCGGGCATATTTTGATGGCGCGGCGTTTTGGAGTGGGGACACAGGATGTGATTTTGACACCGATTGGGGGTATGGCACGGTTGCACCGGATGCCGGAAAAGCCCAAGAATGAGTTTGCGGTATCGATTGCCGGGCCGTTGGTCAATGTGGGGATAGCGGCTTTATTGAGTCCGAGTCTGTTGTATTTTCCGATGCAGGATTTGTTGGCGTTAGAAGATGTGAATTTGATTTTTGACGGGCCGCAGTTTTTTATACGGATATTGATTATTGCCAATTTGGTTTTGGTGGGTTTTAATTTGATTCCGGCTTTTCCCTTGGATGGTGGGCGGATGTTGCGGGCGGGTTTGTCCTTTAAGTTGGGGCGTCGCCGGGGGACACGGATAGCGGCGATTATCGGCAAAATCTTGGCCGTTGGGATGCTGGTAGCCGGTTATTATTTGGCATCTCCGTCTTTTGTGTTGATAGGTGTGTTTGTTTTTGTGATGGCGACGATTGAGTATAAGGCGATTGCCACAGAAGATGTTCTGAAAAACACCCCGGTTTCAGAAGTGATTAATTATGATTTTACGAAAGTATATGATACGACCCCCATGTCCGAAGTCTTGCGACAATATTCGATGGGAGCCGCCAAAGACTTTGTGGTGATAACCGCTGAGCATTTGCCTTTAGGCATGCTTTCGCAAAAAGAAATTGAGCAGGCCTTACATGCGGATGATTTAGAAGCCCTTGCGGGCGAATATTTCCTACCCCTTCCCGGTTATCTACAAAAAGAAATGACGCTCCACCAAGCCGAAGCACTCATCAAACGAGCTAGAAAAACCCTATTGCCGGTACTTTCGAATGGAGTCGTTATAGGATGTTTGAGTCGCAAAAGTATCACACATTACATGCACTTCAAACGCAGGATGATGACTTGGCGCAAAATAACAAACCGTCAGTAGGGGGATAGCATTCGTTGCCGATTTTCAAAATTTACCAAAGAAACGAAGTGCTCCATCAAGACGATAACCGAAGAAGCCCAACAACACAGAATTTTGGAAATCTCCCCAGGCTCCATCCACGGAAGAATAAGCAAAATATCGAATACAGAATGCCCAATATCGAATAATGAAGTAAAAATCCCAATAAAAACCCAAATCATCTCAACCTGCGAAGCACTCAACCACGAAGTCCGCATCCACGATAGTAATCGGGACGAGTTCTAAACAAGAGAGCCGAAGGCGAACGTCTCAACTTCTTCAACTAGCGAAGCTTGCGAGCGAATCAACTTCTTCAACTTTCTCAACAAACAGAATATCGAATACTGAATGCCGAATACCGAATGATGAAGTCAAAAACAAACCACCAAAGAAGCCAAAGACCAAAAGCGCCACAGGCGCGCCCCAAAGACCAAAGACTCAAAAAAATCACCCATCCCCCCGCAAAAACACCCCAACAAACAGCCCCCAAGCCACAAAAATAATCATAGCCGAGACCATCAAAGGATAGCTGCTATTGCCATTGACGGCGCTCAAAAAACCACCGATAATCGGCGGGAAAAAATTGCCTAGAGACAGCATAGATTGGTTGATGCCTAAAATCTCTCCTTGGAAGGATTTCCCTGCTTGGGTCGATACGATGCTGGTCATATTGGGCGAAGTCATCCCGTGGAATATGGCAATCAAGGGATTGATAAAATAAAAGAATTTTGGATTGTTGGGAATCAACAGCGTCGCCATGACAATACCCACCCCAATCATGGATATAGGAATCACCTTTTTAGGCGCAATCTTCCCTGACATCCTACGCACGATCACTCCTTGCGTAATAATCAACCAAATGCCGACCCAGCCATAGAGCATCCCAATTTGAGCAGGGGAATAATTGAATTTTTGGATGAGATACACAGAGAAAAACTGCGTGTAAAAAGCAAATCCCATAGAATACAGCAAGACGCTACTAAAAATAACCCGCAAATGCGGTGTCCGGAAACTCTTTCCTATATTCAAAAATCCGGTCAAAAAATTAACTGCAGTTTTTCGTTTTTCCCGCAAGGTCTCTCTGAAATTAAACTTCAAAAAGATAATATTAATGACCGTCAATAAGGCCGTAAATAAAAAAGGAGTGGATAGCGAAAACCAGCTAACTCGCTCACTATCAGCGAGTATGCCCCCCAATGCCGGTCCAATGACAAAGCCTAGCCCAAAAGCCATGCCGACCAATCCAAAGTTTTTGACCCGGGTCTTTTCGTTACTCACATCGGATAAGGCAGACATGATAATCGAAATATTGCCCCCAGTAAATCCGGGCAACATTCTCGCCAGAAAAATGATTATTAGGTTATGACTGTTGACGGCTTCCGCAAAAATAAGATAACCGATTAGTGTCCCGGTGAGTGAAATTAAAATAAGCGGTTTGCGTCCATAGCGGTCAGACAAAGCCCCTAAAACCGGTGCCCCGAAAAATTGCATAAACGGATAAGACGCTATCAAAAATCCATATAAAATATACCTTGTAGAAGCGGCCATGTCCGCCGGTAGGATACTGGTATCCAAATCAAAAAACAGTGTCGGTACTATCGGAATAATAATCCCTACACCCAACATGTCAATAAAGACCGTTAGAAAAATGGGCCAAAGGCTGTTTTTGGGTTGGCTGGACTGATTCATGCTGCAAGGTAGTACTTTTTAAACTTTGAGTCCACTCCGAAGTATTTAGTGAATAATCAAATTTTATTCTGTTTGGCGACTTGGTTCAATTGTTGAGTTTACTCCAAAATGTTGGGTGCGGTGGTTTGATCTTGTGCCTACAAAATCTTATTTGGTTTCTTTATGATAACTAGTGCAACCGAGACAAGGTGTTGCCGGGCTTCCGGTTTTGTGCGATGTTGTCTGTTAAAAAGGTAATCGCCCCTAACGGGGCTGACAACAGAGAAAATAGCCAAAATACATAAGCCTGCGCCCCATCGGGGCGACATCTTTGTAAGACTAAAATAGTAGGGATACAGCTCCGTAGGAGCGACACCACGCTGCACTAGGGCATTGTAGTCAAATATAATTTTGTTCTGTGCTTCGACTCTTCGGAGCGAACTCAACCATTGAACAGAAAACATACATTCGGAATAAAATTTGGCAACTTTCCCAACTATTTCAAAAGCCCGACTTTTCGGAGCAAACACAACTACCGGAAAAGTTAATCATCGACGGTGACTATGTGCCTGAATGGTGAAGTTTATCGCAAGATTTATGATAGCAGCCAGTCCCAACAAGATGGGGAGTGCCGCCATCTCCAAAGCCGCCGCCCCGGCCAATACCCTGAAAGCAGCTCCCAAAGAAACAAGTGCCAGCCCCAAAACAGGAATTTTTTTGAGAAATAAACTGTAAGCCATACTCAATGCAAAATAGGAGGCTTCCCATTGGACAACTTGGTTGTTTAGGTTCTTTTGGGCAATCATCAAGCCACCTAGCAAAAAAACAGCTAGCCAAAATGAAGCAGATTGTTTGTTGATGGTGCCGTTGGCGATGGGCTTATACTTTCTTCTTTTGGGGTCTGCTCGGTCGGTGTCAAAATTGGATAAGTCATTAAAAATATAGCCGGCAGCCGATACCATAGAAAACGATAAGAAAGTAAGCCACAATGAATATTCCGGATCATGGAATATTAAGTTGAATTGCTTGGCCGCAATTACCGGTAAAAAAACCAATAAATTTTTAAACCAATAGCATAATCGTATGAGTCTTAAAATGGACAAGCGTACTTATTTTTTACCCGGCATGAATGCTTTTTTGTTAACAGGATTCGTGCTGAGTGGGTACTTTTTTACAGATGTCCTTTCCAACGTTGTCTTTGGGGCTTTGTTTCAGGCCAAGCTTGAATTTTGTGAAAAAAAATAGGCTAACCAACTGATTGTCAGTAAGGAAACAGGGTAAACCAGGGTAAACGAAAGAAAAAAATTAGAATATAAAAATAATAAATATCTTAGACAGGGAGTAAAAAATTGCACAAAAAGGCGGTGTTTAACTTGTTGACAATCAATATCTTAGTGAATTCTTAGTGGCAACTTCGTGTCCTTAGTGGTTAGGCATTACATTTTCCCTTACCACTAAGTTCACTTTAGACAACACTAAGTTTACACTAAGAAACGCTACAAATTCTTGGCTTCAGACTGCTAAAACTTGGGTGAGAAATAGTCCACACATAGGCTAACATATTATAAAAACTTTCTTTCGTTCACCCTGAGGGTAAACGGGAAAAAAGTTTTTAGTAACTGTTTAGGTGCTCCTATTTTAAGGCAAAAAATAGGTATTTTTGTGTATGTTGACGTAGGGACTTTTTTTCTTTCGTTCACCCTGAAGTCAAAACGCTTGTCTCTATAGGTTTATCGGCTTTGAATAATAACTGATGTGGCCGCCTGTAAGCTGCCCGTTTCGTCGTCTTTAGTAACATGATGGAATACTTGTCCACCTGATGTCAGGATGCGGGCATGGAAGCCGACATTGAGCGCCTTATAAGCTTGGAGACAGGAGTCAATCTTGTCTAAATGCTCGGAAGTCAATAAAAAGCGTCTAGTGTAACTACCGCTATATTGGGGAGGTAATACCAATTGGCCGTCCTCCTGAATGGAAAAATAGCCATAATTACCGGATAATGGGCTCTCTAGCGGAGAAGACAATACTTTGATGTCTGCCAAAAATTTATCCACATAAAGCTTATGGTAAGCGCCTTGGACATAGGCCAAGCCCCAATAGCTGTTAGGTGGAATCCTGTTGACTTCATATTGTTTGGCGGTGAGCCCACCCTTGGTAGAAAAATCCAGCTCTATTTTTTCGCTACCAACAAGTAGTACGCCTTGATTCACGATGGAGTTCCGAATAATAAAATCAATGGGATGGCTGCCAAAAGTCGCCTCTTCAAACCTAATTTCTTTCGTCAGGATGGTCTTAGTGGGAGAGGGGTCTGTGGGTTTAATAAGTTGATAGACATTTAACTCGCTCCGATTATTTGGGGTGGTCAGGTCGGCATCAATTTGATAATTATCCGGAAAGGAATCAACCGTGGAAAGCTTGATAATCACCGTGTTTGCAGACGATAAGCCTTGGTATAGCTCAATGTTGAATTCATCCTTGATATCATAAACATAAAGCGGTGAAGTATCCTTTTTGCAGGCCGTAAAGAACAAGACGGCTGCGACAAAAAGTAAAAAACTATATTTTTTCATTGACTATTTTTGTTTGCAAAAGAGAATCCGGTTAGCTTGGCATTCTAATTTAGCGGTTTCATGGGTGTTCAGGTTGTTTATATAACGAGCAAAATTATTTTTCGCTGCTTTTCTACATACAAAAGTCTCTATTTTGTGTGCAAAGTTGCTTCTATTCTGAGAAACTATCCGGTTCAGGCTGTTTTTTGGCAATAAAAAGCGTAATTTTGTGGCTTTTGGCGCAAGCATCTACGGATAATTCTATTTCGGAGCCTATTTTGCGTACGGATTTTGTCACGCTAGACCAATTTCATGGATAAAATTAGAAACTTTTGCATCATTGCTCACATTGACCACGGAAAAAGTACCTTGGCCGACCGCATGTTAGAAACTACCCGAACAATCGGGGAGCGGGACATGCAGGATCAGGCCTTGGATAATATGGACTTGGAGCGGGAGCGGGGGATTACCATCAAAAGTCACGCCATCAAAATGACCCATGTCAAAGATGGGGAGACTTATGTGTTTAATTTAATCGATACGCCCGGACACGTGGATTTCTCCTATGAAGTGTCTCGTTCTATCGGTGCCTGTGAAGGGGCTTTGTTGTTGGTGGATGCGGCTCAAGGGATTCAGGCGCAGACCATTTCTAATCTTTATTTGGCGATTGAGCAGGATTTGGAGATTATTCCCATCATCAATAAGGTCGATATGCCTAGTGCACAGGTGGATGAAGTGACGGATCAAATTGTGGATTTATTGGGTTGCGATGCAAGTGAGATTTTGTTGGCGAGTGGCAAGACCGGTTTGGGTGTGCCGGAGATTTTGGATGCCGTAGTGGAGCGGATTCCGGCACCGAGTGGAGACCCGAAAGCCCCTTTGCAAGCCATGATTTTTGATTCTGTTTTTAATCAATATCGGGGAGTAATCGCCTATGTACGGATTTTCAACGGGACGTTGCCGAAAGGGGCTAAGATGAAGTTTGTCAATACCGGTAATGAATATGTAGCAGAAGAGATAGGACATTTGAAGATGGATTTGGTGCCCAAAGAGCAGATTTCGTCGGGAGATGTTGGTTATATTATCACCGGTGTCAAAGAATCTAAGGAAATCAAAGTAGGGGATACCATAACCCTTACGGAAAATCCGTGTAGCGAAGCCATCAAAGGTTTTGAAGATGTCAAACCGATGGTTTTTGCGGGGATTTATCCCATTGAGAATGAGCATTTTGAAGACTTGCGAGATAGCTTGGAAAAATTGCAGCTCAATGATGCGTCCTTGACCTTTGAGCCGGAGACTTCTGTGGCCTTGGGCTTTGGTTTTCGATGTGGGTTTTTGGGGATGTTGCACTTAGAGATTATTCAGGAGCGCTTGTCCAGAGAATTTGACCAAGAAGTCATTACCACCGTTCCCAACGTGTCCTATGTCGCCTATACAACCAGTGGAACGAAGATAGATGTTCATACCCCCAATGACTTGCCGGAGCCGACTAAGTTGGCCAAGGTGGAAGAACCGTATATCCGGGCATCCGTCATCACCAAGCCCGAATACATCGGCAAAATACTCAACCTTTGCATCGAAAAACGGGGGATGATGAAAAATCAAAATTATTTGTCCACGTCCCGGGTAGAATTGCTTTTTGAAATGCCTTTAGGAGAGATTGTTTTTGATTTTTATGACCGGTTGAAGTCGATTTCTCGGGGGTACGCTTCGTTTGACTATCAGATGATTGATTTTAGGGCTTCCGACTTGGTGAAGATGGATATTTTATTGAATTCGGAGCCGGTAGATGCCTTGTCTGCCTTGGTGCACCGGTCGAAGGCGGATTATTTGGGTCGCAAAATATGTAAACGCTTGAAGGAGTTGCTTCCGCGAAAACAATTTGCCATAGCGATTCAAGCTTCGGTCGGGGCTAAGATTATTGCCCGGGAGACCATTTCTGCCTTGCGGAAAGATGTCACCGCCAAATGTTATGGGGGAGATATTTCGCGTAAGCGCAAGCTGCTGGAAAAACAAAAGAAAGGGAAAAAGAAAATGCGCCAAATCGGGAATGTCGATGTCCCGCAAAAGACTTTCTTGCAGGTCTTGAAATTTGATGATTAGTTTGGGTGACTTTGGCGTTCAATTTGTGCTTTGCACGTTCAGTTTGCCCTTCGGGCGTTCAATTGCCTTCGGCGTTCAAAAGGGGTACGCTCTCTTGGCTGCCTAGCCGTTACACCGTTACACCGTTACACCGTTCATTGCCTTCGGCGTTCAAATTGTCCTTCGGACGTTCAACTTGTGCTTCGCACGTTCAATGCCTTCGGCGTTCAAGGGGGGCGCTCTCTTGGCTGCCTAGCCGTTACACCGTTATACCGTTACATCGTTAATTGTCTTCGGCGTCCGCCTGCTGCCGGCAGGTTCGAGGAGTACGCTCTCTTTCCTGCCTACCTTTGATCTTTGACCCTTCACCTTTGACCTTTAATTACCGTTAATTTCTTTTCAGCCAATCCTTAAAAGCCTTCCAATAGCCTTCATGGCCTTCGGTGCTGTCCCAAAGTGCCCGGGAGCCGTGAATGCCTTTTTCTGTGGGGCGATAGAAGGACAAATATTGGGAATCCACGTTTTTGACTAAGTCCGCTACGCCATCAATTTCTTTTTTGGCGCAAGTCACAAATACCGGTTTCTTTAATTTTTCGGCAGCTTTTCCGATTTTCAAGCTGCGGATATATTCACCCGGACTAAATACGGCTACGGCTTTGACTTTGTCTGTGTTGCCCAGGTACAAGGCCAGCGCTGCGGAATAAGAACTACCTACTAATATGATAGGGCGTTGATGATTTAATTCATAGGCTTTGTCAATGGCGGTTTCGATGTCTTGGATGGCGTCCGTGTATCTGATGTTTAGGTGTTTGGCTTTGGCCGCTTTCGTGGTTTCGTTCATGATGCCATTGGCCTTTCTGCCGGAACGCTGGTCTATGGCTAGGCAATTAAAGCCCATATCTACTAGAATCGGCGCTGTGTTGATGTACTCCCCGCGGCTGAATTGGGCTTGATGACACAAAAGGATAAAGTCTTTATTTCCTTCTTTTTGGTATAAATCGGCTGTGATTGGTAGTCCATCTTTGGAAGGGAATTGAATTTGGCCACTTTTGGGTGTTGCAACTGTGGGCTTGTCGGGTCTTACCTTTAGGGGAGCTTCGTGAGCGCTTTTGGGTGACGTGGAGCAAGAAAGTGCTAGTAAAATGGGAAAAATCAGAGCAAGAAGACGCATATTTTTTTTTGTTTTAGGCATTGAGCAATAATAAAATACGCCATCAGGCAAAATATTTTAGTGCTGAACAAGCCACAAAAGTGGGCGTTATGCCTAGCATAATAACCAATTTTGTAACGTAGTGCAGTGCAAAAAGATGAAGCATCATGGCGTAGGTTATTGTTGCACAATGTTTGGGTTGTCGAAAACTTAGCGAAAGGTACGAAAATAATTGATAATTAACCTGCTTTCCTTCATTTGTAGGCCGACATCTGGACTCCTAAGCTCGTGAAGTTCTAAAAGCAGTAATCTGATACAAAAATAAAGAGTAACTGTTTAGGTGCTCCTATTTTAAGGCAAAAAATAGGCATTTTTGTGTATGTTGACGTAGGGACGCACGGCCGTGCGTCCCTACGTGAGAAAATTTTAGCAAAAACAGGCGCAAAAAGGTCATTTTTTGACCAAAATAGTGGGTGCCTAAATAGTTATCAATTTTCCTTGTTTTAGTATTTTATATTCTGACAAGATGGTGTAAAAAATAACGCCTTTGGGTAGCGAGTGGATATTCATTCTATTCGTTTTGCTGCTTAGACCTTGCTTACGCAAAAGGCGACCGGTTACATCATAGAGATAAATCACTGCGTGATGGTGTAATTCATTCGACAACACTACGTTCAGTTCATCATCTACCGGATTGGGATAAACATCAATATCCGGAAAAGGATTAGCCTGAATTGATGAAGAAGGGGCGCACGGAGCTGCAAGGATTTCAGCTTTATTGCTACATTCAGAAGGATTATCATGTATGGATATGGCTCCCGTAATGGCTCCGGACGTGGCTAGGAGTTCTTTGATGCCGCAGCAATTGGTTAAGATGTCATTGTGCTGGATAAGCAACCCACCACTAATGGAGGTTAGCTGGCTCAGCCCGTCGATATTGGTTAAGGCAGTATTGTATTGGATTTCTAAATTATTGCCAATAGAAGAAAGCTGGCTGAGTCCATCAATATTGGCTAAGGCGGGCACTTTGAAGATTATTAATTTGCCGCCAACAGAAGAGACCTGGCTCAATCCGTCGATATTGGATAAGGTTTTGTTGCCGACGATAAATAAATCGCCGGGAATAGAAGAGAGCAGACTCAGTCCATTGATATCGGTTAAGGTATCATTGTAAGAGACGTTTATTCCCCCACCAATAGAAGCCAACTGACTTAGTGGGTCAATATTGGTTAAGGCATCATTGGATTCAATCACTAAATCTCCACCAATGGAAGACAGTTGGCTCAATCCATTGATATTGGTTAGGGCATCATTGAATTCGATTCCTAAGCTCCCGCCAATGGAAGTCAGTTGACTTAGTGAATCAATATTGGTTAAGGCATCATTGAAAGAGACATCTAAACTTCCACCAATCGAAACCAACTGGCTGAGTCCGTCGATATCGTTTAAGGCATTGTTTCCGCGGATAGTTATATTTTCGGGAATTGAAGTCAGATGACTCAGTGCATCAATATTGGTTAAGGTCTCATTTTCAAATATTGATAAAATACTACCAATGGAAGTCAGATGACTTAATCCATCTATATTGGTTAAGGATTGATTGCCGCTGATATGTATAGGGCCGGGAATAGAAGACAGTTGATTCAGTCCATCGATATTGGTTAAGTTGGCATTGTAAGAGACGCTTACCCCCCCTCCAATGGAAGCCAATTGGCTCAGGGCGTCGATATTGGTTAACGCATTATTGGCTTCAAACCAGAAATCTCCACCAATGGAAGTCAACTGGCTGAGTGCATCGATATTGGTTAAGGCCGTATTCTCAGAGAAAAGAAAATTCCTGCCAATAGAAGAGAATTGACTCAGGCCACCGATGTCGGATAAGGCCGGATTGAAAAAAATCGTTAAATCTTGGGGAATAGAAGCTAGTTGACTCAATCCATTGATATTGGTTAAGGCGGCATTGAAAGAACAGTTTAAATTACCACCAATAGAAGCCAGATGACTCAGCCCGTCAATATTGGTTAAGGCTTTATTGGACTCGATATGTAAATCTCCGCCAATAGAAGTCAGATGACTCAGCCCGTCAATATTGGTTAGGGCAGTATTGTATTGGATTTCTAAATTTCCGCCAATAGAAGATAGCTGGCTGAGTCCATCAAAATTAGTTAAGGCGGGATTAAAAGAGAAGTATAGACTACCACCAATAGAAGTTAGCGAGCTCAAACCATTCAGATTAGTAATAGAATTGCCTTGAATTTTTACAGAGTCACCGATTTGGGTACAGCCCGGAAAATGAATCGAAAAACTATCAATCGCACCTTGGGTGCTGAAGGTAATCCCATTCGAAAGGCATTGTCCTGTAGCGACTTGCGTCAAAAATAGTGAACTGATGATGGAGATAAGTGCAAGTAGATTTTTCATGGGTTGGAGCTTTTTTTTTTTTTTGCAAAATTGTAGGTTGTTTTTGTTTCA
>JALVCY010000130.1 GCA_027009605.1 Saprospiraceae bacterium | reverse complement strand
ATTTCTTGCCTTCCCGTTATACCGTTATACCGTTATACCGTTACACCGCTAGTAGTTGCCTTCGGCGTTCAAGTGGCTTTCGTGTATTTCGTGTATTTCGTGGTTAAAAAAAGTCGTGTCTTTTGTGGTTAAAAATAGTCGTGTCTTTCGTGGTTAAAAAAATCTTGGTGGTTTGGACACTGTCCTCTGACAAGCCCAAATAAAGAGTTTTGCAAAGTTCTAAACGAAAAACCACTAATTATTCCTTCTTTTTTCCCAATTTTGCAAAAAAATAGAAATCATGGGATTACTAGAAGGAAAGACAGCCTTAATAACGGGAGGTTCACGCGGCATCGGCGAGGCGATTGTCCGTAAGTTTATTGCCGAAGGAGCAGCGGTTGCTTTTACTTATCGCTCTTCTTCCGAAAAGGCAGATAAAATTGTGGCCGACTTGTCCGCTCTTGGGGCAACAATCAAAGCCTATCAATCTGATGCCGCTGATTTTGCGCAAGCAGAAACACTTATCAAGACGATTCTCTCTGATTTTGACAAAATAGATATCTTGGTCAACAATGCCGGCATCACACAAGACAATCTAATCATGCGCATGTCTGAAGACCAATGGGATAGCGTCATCAACGTCAACCTAAAATCTGTCTTCAACCTAACCAAACACGTAGTCAGACAGATGATGCGCAATCGTGCCGGCTCCATCATCAATATGAGCTCTGTCGTCGGGGTATTTGGCAATGCCGGACAAGCCAACTATGCGGCTTCCAAAGCCGGCATCATCGGATTCTCTAAGTCCATCGCCAAGGAAGTCGGCTCCAGAAATATTCGCTGTAATGTCATTGCCCCCGGTTTTATCGAAACCGATATGACCCATGAACTGGACGATAAGACAAAAGAAACTTTTCTCTCCGGCATCCCTATGAAACGCCTAGGCCAAGCCGAAGAAGTCGCCAACACTTGCTTATTCCTTGGCTCGGACTTGAGCTCTTATATTTCCGGGCAGACGATTAGTGTCTGTGGGGGACTGAATACTTAGGCAGGGGGACGGTGTAGCGGTGTAGCGGTGAGTTCACTCCGAAAAGTTTAGTTTTTGAAATAACTGGGAAAATTGACAAATTTTATTCCGTAAGCAGGCATTCAATTGTTCAAGCTTTCAACCGTTCTACTAATTATCATAACCAATTGATTATCAATGCCTTCAGTTGAACAGTTGAACAGTTGAACGATTGAACAAAATCTCTAAACAGAATATAATTTGGTGATTTCGCATTAGAATACTTTTCGGAGTGAACTCAACGGTAATGGTTTAGAGTTTGGGACTCTCTAATTTTGAAAATCTTAGGCAGAAGTCAAAGTATTTTTTCATTACCTTTGTAGGATGGCATTTAAACTGAACTCAAAATTCAAACCGACAGGGGATCAACCACAGGCTATAGCAGCTCTTGTCGATGGCATTGAACGCGGCGACCCGGCTCAGGTATTGTTGGGGGTAACCGGGTCGGGAAAGACCTTTACGATGGCTAATGTCATTGCCCAACTCAATAGACCCACCCTAATATTAACCCATAATAAGACACTGACTGCTCAATTGTATGGAGAGTTTAAGGAATTCTTTCCGGATAATGCCGTCGAATATTTTGTGTCCTATTACGACTATTATCAGCCGGAAGCCTATATCGCCCATTCGGATTTATACATTGAGAAGGATTTACAAATCAATGAAGAAGTCGATAAACTCCGGCTCAAAGCCACTTCTGCCCTACTCTCCGGCCGCCGGGACGTCATCATTGTCGCCTCTGTTTCCTGTATTTATGGTATGGGCAACCCCGAAGAGTTCAAAAAAGGAATTATCTACCTTGAAACCGGCCAAGTTATTTCCAGAAACCGGTTTTTGTATGATTTGACCGATGCACTCTACAACCGAAATGATGCTGAGCTCCAAAGGGGTACCTTCCGCGTCAAAGGAGATACCGTGGACATCAATCTTCCTTATGTTGACTACGGATACCGAATTACTTTTTTCGGCAACGAAATAGAATCTATAGAAATCATGAATCCGGAAACAGGACGCCGGGGAGAACGACTCGACAATGCTGCCATCTATCCCGCCAATCTCTATATCGCCCCCAAAGATCGCATGCCCACTATCATCAAAGAGATTGAAGATGAGCTATTTGCACAAAGAGACTATTTTGAAGCAGAAAACAAAATTGTAGAAGCCAAACGTATTTCCGAAAGGGTCAACTTTGACTTGGAGATGATTCGTGAATTGGGTTATTGCTCAGGAATTGAGAACTATTCCAGATTCTTTGATCAGCGCAAACCGGGCACACGACCTTTCTGCCTTTTAGACTATTTTCCCAAAGACTATGTGACTTTTTTGGACGAAAGTCACGCCACCGTTCCCCAACTCAAAGCCATGTGGGGCGGAGACCGTGCACGGAAGCAATCTCTAGTCAATTTTGGCTTCAGACTCCCGTCTGCCTTGGACAATCGACCTTTGAGCTTTGATGAATTTAACCGGATTACGAACCAAATAATCTATGTCAGTGCCACCCCCGGTGACTACGAATTAGAACAAACCGGCGGCGTCATCGTCGAACAAATCATCCGCCCTACCGGGTTACTTGACCCACCGATTGAAGTTCGACCCAGTATTAATCAAATGGATGACTTGCTGCATGAAATAAAACAACGTGTCCAAAAAGATGAGCGAATCCTAGTCACCACGCTAACCAAACGGATGGCCGAAGAACTAGCCAAATATCTAGTGAGCCTAGACATTCGTACCCGATATATCCACTCGGAAGTGGATACCATGGAACGCGTCGAAATACTTCGTGATTTGCGGCTGGGGGAGTTTGACGTATTGGTTGGAGTCAATCTCTTGCGTGAAGGTTTGGACTTGCCGGAAGTTTCTTTGGTGGCCATTTTGGATGCAGACAAAGAAGGCTTTTTGAGAAATGAACGCTCGCTTACGCAAACAGCAGGACGTGCCGCCCGAAACCCCAATAGTGTCGTCATCTTCTATGCAGATAGAACATCCAAGGCCATGCAAGCCACTATCGACGAAACCGAACGCCGCCGTGCCCTCCAAATGGCTTACAACAAAGAACATAATATCACCCCGACCGCCATGCGCAAGACGCGAGAAGAGATTCTTGCGAAAAAGACCATCCTTGATATTCGCCCCGAAGTCAAGGCTTATGTAGAACCGGAAGAACCGGACATCGCTGCTGACCCCATCATCTCCTACATGACCAAAGAACAATTGGAACTCATGATTAAGGCCACCGAAGCCAAGATGAAAAAAGCGGCTAAGGATTTGGATTTTATTTCTGCGGCTCAGTATCGGGATGAGTTGTTTGCTTTGAAGAAACGGCTTTAGGGGAATTGGGGAGGGAAAGTTAAAGGAGTTGATTCGCTGCGCTAGTTGAAGAAGTTGAGAAAGTTGAGACGTTCGCCTTCGGCTCTCTAGGTTGAGATGATTTGGGTATTTATTGGGATTTTTACTTCATTATTTGACATTTTGGATTCTACATTGTTTTAGTTGAAGAAGTTGATTCGCTCGCAAGCTTCGCTAGTTGATTCGCTGCGCTAGTTGAGAGATGTGGGCATTTGTTTGGGATTTTACTTTAATATTTGATATTTGGACTTCTGTATTTGATATAGTTGTAAGATTTTTTAGCCGCCTGCCCGTTAGACCGTTGTAACGATACACCGCTATACCGTTAGTTGCCTTTGGCGTTCAATTTGTGCTTCGCACGTTCAATTTGCCCTTCGGGCGTTCAATGGCCTTCGGCGTTCATGGGGAACGCTCTCTTGGCTGCCTACCCGTTATACCGCTACACCGTTACACCGTTACACCGTTATACCGCTACACCGTTATACCGTTAATCGATAAGCATGGAGCGCAGCGTAGTGATTGGTGAGCCACATTGTTCCCGCGTTCACCTTTGGCTCTCCACAATCTTTGCTAATTGAACTGGTCGAACCGGAGAATGCAATTTGCCCTACCTTGTGTGATATTTTATGCGATATCAAGGCCAATTGTTTAGAGTTTTCCACAAATAAAACCTATTATTAACAAGTTTTCCACAATGTGGAAAAGTTATTTCTATTCATAACTGCCTTATAATCAGCAAGATAACAAAGTTTTCCACACAATGTGGAAAACTTTGGGTTAAAAAAACTAAATAAACTTCTATATTTGTACTTGCAAAGACGGTGAAGAAATGTTCACTAGAAAATCGGAGCGAAACTAAAAACTACCCAAGCTTTTTTGGCACCCAAAAAAGCAAATTGAAGATAAGCGGATTCCGCAAAAGAAGCGGTTTGATTTACATTGTTTCCGGGCGGACTGACATTTTTTGTTAGTTCGCCTTTTTTTTGTGTTGAGTTTTCTTGACCACATAGATTTGCCCTAAACCATTGCGCAACAATGACCTACACCATTAGGCTTCATTATTGAATAGCCAATGATGCCAAATCACCATGTTATTTGGAGACATAAGGGCGCAGTCGGGTTTTGTCCCCTACATTTCGATAAATATCACAGTGGTTTGACTTGAAAAATTAGCCCCTTTTTTTATTTGTTCAGTTAATGGGGCTAAAGCCCCTGATTGTTTTACTTCTAGTCCGTTGGTTAAAACCAACGGTAAAGCAAGCCCCAAGCTTGGCGCTGATTCTCGCTGGTACTTCCGAATTCATTCGGGAGGTGGAGAGCAAGCTTTTTTCAGCCAAATAAATTTGGCTGCTACCAAATCAAAGGG
>JALVCY010000129.1 GCA_027009605.1 Saprospiraceae bacterium | reverse complement strand
CATAAGCATCTGTTGCGGTAAAAGAATAGCTTCCACTGCCAATATTATTGATGTTGTTTTCGGTGCTTCCGTTGCTCCATTGGTACGAATATGGCATGGCACCACCGCTCAAAGCCACTGAGACCAAGCCATTGGATTCGCCTGCACATGCCGGGTCTCGAGTGACCATTTTGGCTATTTCAAATTTGGGTGCTTCCTTGACCTGTACTTGATTGGTACCGGTACATCCTTTGGTGTTGGTAGCCGTTACGGTGTATAAGTCTCCACTCAAGTTGGTGACTTCTTGTGTCGTCGCCAATCCGGCTTTAGCATCCCATTGAATAGAATAGGGCCCTACGTTTCCTACAATATCAACTACTTTTGCTGTCCCATTTTGGTCGCCTGCACAGGTGACGGGTGTAGAAGCCAGCGTTAACTCAATCGGTGTGGGCTGCGTGACGAATACACTTGCAGTACCTTTACAACCGGTCGTGCCGGTGACAGTCACATAATAAGTCTTGTCTCCAATCACATTGCTAATAGATGAAGTGGTGGAGCCTTGATTGAGCCATTGGTAAGTATAATCGTTAAGGTTGGTGCTATTGCCGCCTTGGATAGAGACAACTTGGACGCCGGCATCACTTCCCTCATAACAATTGGGCTCTGTAAAATCCAAGGTGGGGACTACAGGATCCAATTCGTTGACGCTAAGATTGGTAGAAGCCTGACATCCATTGTCATCCGTTGCCGTAACAGTGTAATTGCCCGGCGCCAAATTATTGGCAATATCATAGCTTTGCCCATCACTCCAAGTAAAATGATAAGGCGCTTTTCCGCCGCTGGCTAAGGCATGGGCTTTATTGCTGTTGGTATAGGCGCAGGCTTGCACGGTTTGATTGGCCGTCACCGTTAGTGCCGAAGTCGGCTGAGTCAGGCTAATACTTTTTATCTCGTAGCAACCATTGGCATCTGTGACCGTGACATTATAAGTGCCGGCGGCCTTGTTGATGATGCCGGCAGTGGTCTCGCCTGAATTCCACTGGTAGGTGTAGGGTAGAGTGCCCCCGCTAACTTTGGCGGTAGCGGCTCCATCGGTCAGTCCGTAGCAACTGATATTCTGTACATTATCAAATGAGATGGTCAACGCATCCGGTTGGGTGATGGTCGCCGTTCCATTAAGTTGGCAACCGTCCGCATCGGTTACAGTCAAATCATAGCTTCCGGGGCTTAAACTATTGATACTCTGAGTGTTTTGAGCCGGCGATGTTGACCAATTATAGGTAATAGGCGTTGTAGCGCCACCTGTAATGTTGGCATCCGCTGTACCGTTATTGGCACCATAGCAAGTGACGTCGGTGGTGTTGATATTTAGGGATAGATTCTTTACAGGATCTACGGTAAAAACAATAGTGTCTTGGCATCCGCCTCCATCCCGAATGACAGCGAAGTGGTTGCCGGCTGCGACATTGGTATAGTTTGCGGAAGCTTGAAAGGCAGCCCCGTCAAAGGCATACTCAATAGGAGGCGTGCCATTAGAAGCTGTCAATTGGATTTCTCCATTGTCAACACCAACGCACGATGGGGCAGTGACCACATTATGGCCTCCTGTCAACAGACAGTCGGTAATTTTTAGTTGTAGGTTGGCATCGCTACCATCGCATCCTCCTGCGGAAAGGGCTTTGACTTTGAAGTTGATTTCATCTCCCATGACGTAGCCATTCAGGTTTTGCGAAAGCGTACCATTGGGAGTCACCCAGTTAGAATTATTAATTTTTACTAGGTAGCCATTGGCATTTTGAACGGGTAGCCACGTAAAAATGACTTGACCATTTTCGTATTTGGGCTCATTGATGACCGGTGGCGCCAAGGCCTCGATAACTGTAATATAAGCCGTGTCTTGGTAGGCACAATTCATATTGTCATAAACTTCCACGATATAGGCACCGGATTGAGTCGGCGTCATGGAAGGTGTGGGGCAATCCGTACAGGAAAGTCCGTTACCTGTCCAGTGGTAGCCGATACTCACATCATTTTTGAAAGTGATGTCCCAATTTTTTAGGGCAACCGGAACTTGATTGTTGGATTGGACTAATAATTTCCAGTCACCGTTGGTAGGTTCTCCTTTTAGGATAGACCAAGCTCCGGCGGGATTGTAGCTTCCGCTAAAAGGAGCCGAAGCTCCGATGATAGATTGGGTCGCATTCGGTGTGAAGCAAATACGCGAAGTATTTACAACACCGATTGCAGAACCTATTAACAGCTTTTTGCCCGAAGGTGATTGAAGATAAATCTCCAAATCTGCTGGTTGTGTAGATTCGAAAGTTAATTCAATAGAATCCACACGGTAGGCTACATTACCGATGATGCCGGGTGTAACGTTCGTTACGGTGAGTGTGCTGGCAAAATCAGATCCGGTAACCACGGTGTTTTCAAGCGCTTCAAACCCTAGGGATTCGATGAGTGCTTTCTTAAAAGTGGCGTCATAACTAATGTTTTGTCCCGGACAAATAGCTGTATCTCTTAATTCGGCTTTGTAGTCGCCGCAATGGTAGCAGTCAGGTGATGTCGGGGGCAAAATAGTCACCGTTACATTGGTGTCCACGGTGCACCCATAATCATTGCTGACTTGAATTTCAAATTTCTTTTTACCGGCTAAGGCGGCCGATGCTTCTATTTTTTCTTGTTGGTTGGCCATGACTAGCTTGTTGTCTGACCATTGAATATCTGTTATTTGTGGGGCGAAGGACTTCCCTTCCGGATAAATAGACTCGTCAAATTCTAATCCCCAAGCGAAGATAAATCCGTTGTCACTAGCCCAAAGGTCGGTGACTTCGATTTTCCAATCTCCATTTAAAGGACAGCCGACAAGCTGAGTAAAAGGCTCATAAGGTTGATAATTACCTGCCGGTAGAGTGGAGGGTAAATTAGCATTGGTGTAATCTATCCAATTGGGATTAGTCGCATCGGATGACCAAGAGTAGTCATAGCCGATACCCGGCACAGGCTCCGGCAAGGCTTCATCCAGTTCGTTGGGCTCTCCAAGAAAAACTTCGCCACCGGTATTGCCCGGATGATGCACCAATATGGCTTTTTGACCATTTGGGCATTCAATAGAAATCTCCAAGTCTCTCATCCAAGAGTGCTCCATATTCACAAAAATGCTTTTTAAATCAGCCGGATTATCTAATTTTTGACCATCCAAAAATTCATTGTAAAAGATTGTCGATACATACGAAGCCCCATCTCCATCAGGTAATGCCAAAGAGTCCGAATGAGATTTAATCAAAGAAAATTGTCCTTCGTCTTGTGTGATTTTGACTTGGGCACTCTCACTATTTGCGGAAGCGGAGAGCCGGAAAGGATGGCTGGCACAAAAAGTTAATTCGTCATTGGCCGCAAGGCTCAACACCGGCTTGTCGGCGACTCGAGTATTAATCCCAAGACTATTGTAGCTTTCACAACCGTATTGGTCAATTACTTTAAGCTTAACCGCATTCCCGCCCGGCGTATCAAAAGTATGCGTAACTTGTTGACCCTGAGCTGTTTGTCCATTGCCAAAATCCCATTTAAAAGTACAATTAGCGATGTCTTGGTGGTAGTCTTGGTCATTATTTGGAAAGAGTGCGCTTGCGCTAAAATTAACTTCTCCTCCGACGCAAAGGTCAATATTATTATCATGAATGGCCGGCGATGTCGCTGTTAATTGGGCTTTAATTTCTTGACAAATGGGTGTGCATGAAATTTCTGCCTTCCAACCGTCGCCTTCTTGATAGGCATTAGAGGTAAAGACAGTCGTCAAACATCCGGTTGGATTGGTGGCCTGAATGGCGTATTGCTCCGTTCCAAAATTAGTAGAGCAAGCCAAAAGCGGCTCATTGGTGGACGTCCCATCATAAAAACAAAGTTTGTCACCCGGCCTGAATGCAGATTGCGTAAAGGTCAACCTAGTATTGCCGCCTTGAGATCCGGGACATATAGTAAAGGTATAGTTTTCATTAGGGCCATAAGCACCGGTATCTTTACCCGTATCGGTAAAAGTCCCTTCGCAGGCCTGAATGTTGCCATTCGTGATAGGAATAATTTGAGCCGGTAAAGCGGTAGAAAAAAGAATAAAAAGGCTCAAAAAATAAATTGCTCTCATAGCGCCAATAATTTTTACGCAAGACTCCCAAAAGAGCCTATTGTTTGGATTTGTTTTGTATCCCGTGTGGTAAATAAGCCACCCAATCTCTACATGAAGAAGGGTGATTTTTACCGAAGGGGTTACGACCACAGTTATTTTAAAAATGAATGCCATTCGCAGAGGGGGGAGGTAGCGAACGGGACTGCCTAATGGGTTTAGGATTAGGCAGGTTGAGGTGGTGTGGAGTTACGAGATTGTTTTGTTTGTCTTCTTCATAAGGACAAGATTAGTGCCAATGATGGGTAGAAAATCCATATTGTTTTTTTTAATGTGTAGGTGGGTGAGTCCTAGGATGGTGCGTGTGTTTGGTTTTTTGAATACATAATAGGCTTGGTTGAGGAGGTTGAGACGGTCGCCTTCGGCTTCCTAGGTTGAGAACTCGTCCCGATTACTATCGTGGATACTGACTTCGTGGTTGAGAGCTTCGCAGGTTGAGACGGCTTGGGTTTTTGTTTGGGATTTTACTCATCATTTGATATTTGGATTTCTGTTTGGTTTTTTAGTTGAAGAAGTTGATTCGCTGCGCTAGTTGATTCGCTCGCAGGCTGCGCTAGTTGATTCGCTACGCTAGTTGAGGGATTTGGGTGTTTGATTGGGATTTTACTTTATCATTTGATATTTGGGA
>JALVCY010000128.1 GCA_027009605.1 Saprospiraceae bacterium | reverse complement strand
AATGCCCTTTTTGCGCCTGTTTTTGCTAAAATTTTCTCACGTAGGGACGCACGGCCGTGCGTCCCTACGTCAACATACACAAAAATGCCTATTTTTTGCCTTAAAATAGGAGCACCTAAACAGTTACGAGTTTTCTTACTGCTCATTGAGGAATTTGGAAATACCGGTCAAAAAAATCATAGAACTAGTGCTAGGCCACGCAGAGTTGAGCTTTGGGGGTTTGGGCGCAGCCAAATGTGTTGGCTGGTTGGTAGCGCCAAATTTATTTGGCGACCTGCTGGCACACCCCTTCCAATCCCAAAAAGCAACCACCATCTCGCTCGTCAGGCCTTGTAGGCCGCAACGTCCAAAAGTGAAGGGTTTTAACCTTCATATTCAAGAAACTATGAAGGAATCTAGACGCAAGTTACAAAACATTTCTGATTCCGCAGGTTAAAACCCTGCTTCTAAATGGGTGTAAGCCTACAAGGCTTAACCAGCGCATTTTGGGGTTTTTATTAGGGGATAGCGTTATTTTTGGCATGGTGTGCGCCAGCGGGGAGCCATAGCTGATCGCCGGTGTCATTTAATAGCTAAGTTATTTTTCCAGTAAGTAACTATCTTTCTTGCAAATATCTTTAATAAAAACAAAATCCTGTGGATCTATTGACCAAATTGAAGCGACATCATGGGCGCTACAGTTTTTGGACAATTCTTTTGGTCTTTTTCCTTTGACAAATTTTTCAATATCACTCTCCCAATAGCCATAGATAAACTTACCATTTTTTGCTTTAAAATAACCATTTACCGAAGATGCATCTTGGAATTCATAATATTGAACGTCATTAAACTTTTTACTCAGCTTTCGCAAATATTTCGTAACATTTACTAATGCTTCATTTGTTGACAATTCTGAACCCTTTATCATGAAATCAATGATTCCGTCTCCAAGTAAAAAACGCCATCCTTTGTATGCTGGTGTTAAAATAAATACTGGAATCTTACTGTGGTGAAACAATTCTACCAGTTTTCCCTTCCTTTGGATTTTTAAACCAAAATGGCTTAGAACAAGCTCTTGATCTGTTTCTCGAAGAGCCAGCCATCTAATATTATCAAGATTCATCAACCCATCTCCTCCACAGAATAATTCATGCCGACTTATCTCTACAGCTGGTGTTGGTAGATGTTTCTTCGGGTCAAAAATAACCCCCTTTTTATAGTAAAGAACACCAGATAAAGCTTCCGCAATACTCACTAAGGCTTCATATATAACTGGAAGGTACTTATCATAAGTATCAATCTCAATATAATTAGGTTCAAATGGTGCGTTCAAGCTCCCATAGTTTAATCCATCAACACGTAAAATCGCATCATCAAAATACTTAAAATCAAGCTTTTCGAATACATGAACTTCTAAAAGATTTGGATGAGCAACAACCAAACTTTCCCATTCAGAAAAAGATATATCCTTCTTTCTATAAATATACATAACAATTACAATTCAGATATTACAATTGAAAAACCTGATTTATTTCCAGTCACATGTTTCATTATTTCTGTTTTCCATTCATTCACATCTATCTTTGACAAGTCTTCAACAACAATGCGTAATTCAGCTTTTTTAATACCGGTTACCGTTTTTGAAGGATTGTTGCAATTTGGGAAACCAGTATTACAGTTTGGGAAACTACCTTTATTCTTTCTTTTGTTTAGGTTTTTAATATGATCTTTAAAAGTACTTGCCCATTCTTTTCCTGTCATAATAGTACCATTTTGCTTCTTTATATTTACAGACTTTAGACTAACCACTTTATCACCTTTATAAAAGTCTATTAGCCAAAAATTAGAGATACCATCTCCACCATCACCGATGCCTGTATATCTCCAGCCTTTAGACTTACTAAAGTACTTCTTTCTTGCAATTTGCTCTAGAATATTACCACGTTTAAATATTGCAGGAACACCTTTCATCTTCCAAATAACAGAAATAGGAATCTTCCCCAAAACAACATCCAAAGCCTCCTTCCAGCAAGCATTATGCACCACAACCCCATCACGCCCCACCAAGAAATTATGCAAATCCCGAACTTCCAGATTATACACTTTCCGGCTACCGGATAGCTTTTTAACGGAAGTGACTGTCGCGGCTCCTGACTTCGTAAGTACTTGATTACCAGTCGATAGCGTGCTTGCTAGTACCCAGCTATTGGCATCTAGGCTATAGATTGGGTGACTAGCCGTCACGCCTAAGCTGTCCCCATTATCAAAGCGAATCGCCCACACATCTGTGGACTCGTGCACAAAGATACCTGTTACCGGGGAGATGGCCAAATCATCGGACGGGTTTTCGTCGGATGGGATTTTTTGGAAGCGGTAGTGGGCTAGGGAATTGACGGTGGCGTAGCCTTCGAGATTTTGTTCGGGCATGGAGAGCCATAGCTGATCGCCGGTGTCGTGTATGGCATTTTGCGCAAGCCAAGAATCCGGGCGTAAGAGCGTGATTTGGCTCGATGTGCCGTCTATGTGGGGCATTTCCATGGAAACTTGGTACCATTGTTCCGCATCTAGGGCTATTTCGTCTATTTTTCTTTGATTGTCGGATGTAAAGGGATCTTTCCACTCCGGTAAATAGGTGTTGTCGGTGGACGCTGTGGCGGTCTTGGCTTCGTTGACCCAAGTATTGGCGAGAACCCATTGCCCGGGCTGGATGTCCTGAATAGGAACAGCCATCATGCCCATCGCTAAAACAGGCGTGCCGGCTACGAAACAGCCTTTTCCGGTGATTTTGCAGACTAGCCAGTCTCTTACGGCTTTTGACCTTGACACCTTAGCGGCCTCTGAAAGATTTTCAGCGTATTTTAATTGCTCAACACCGCCTTCAATCATTTCAACTGCACTTTCACCCAGCTTCCTAGCCTTTTTTGAATTCGTCAGTGCATCATAAACTAAGTCATAATAATCCATTATCTTTAGAGCAATTTTATTACTTTTAATTATGTTAATACTGCCCAACGATACCGTGTTAGAAATTACTTCATATAATATCCCCCCGATAAAATACCCCTGCTCTGCCGAAGAAGACATGACATTCTGCCAATACTGAGCGATGCCATCACCAATACCTTTTGCAAATTTTACCAATCTCTCATAAACTACAGCTCCATCCAAATTCTTAAAATCTGAATACAATTTCTTGAATTTATTGTACTGTTTTGGGTAAAGAAACTTCGCCATGCCGGGATTATTCACAAAGGCCGCAAACTTTGCAAGATCAAGAACGACTTTCCCCGGATTGTCCCAAGCGTAATCAACTTTATTTCCAACCCATTTACCACCTTTTTTTACCATCTCCCAAGTACCATCAATATTACCAAGAACACCATCCAGTAATCCGGCGGATTCACCTGCCAGCACCAATAGCTGTTCTTTAAAAAGTTCTAAATCAGGATTATTCTCAATACTTTCAATAGCATAAACCAAAGGGCAATCATGAGCCCACTTTGCACTCCAGCCACAACTGGTAGTGTCTTCTTCACTGTTTGTATTACCGGGTTTTACCAAAACGCCGCCGGAACCTGATCCACTAGAATCATCAGGCTTAATAATAGGATTATCAATAGCATTGTCAGCACTAAGATAAATTCTTTCGAAAAGATCGCTGGGCAACCATTTACGTAAGGTCGCAAGATAATAGAAGTTAAAAATCAATGTACTTTCTTCCATCGACAGATTCCCTTTGGATTTTATGTAAACTATTTTTTCATTACTTTGAGTTACGCTATAATGTGCCCAAATAATTAATTTTTCTGTTCCATTATCAAAAGCCGACTGTGCTTCAGTTAGGTCATTAGAATCATCCGTTACAATAATTCTTTGAGAAAAACTCTGAGCCAGACTAAGTAAATAGTCACCAAAATCAGGAGTAAAATCATGAGCCAACTTTTTTCTCGCTAAGCCTGTTCCTCCAACATCAGAGGTCATCCCACAATAATCATAATAAGTTATGATACCTTCTGTTTTTCCAACTAAAGCTTTGCCCTCATCTCTAGTAAAGGTCCCAGAAGCAGAATACTTATCAAAGCCTGCTTCTTCAAAAGGATTATCAATAAATACTTGTTGCCTAAGGAACTGCATGACAAAATTCAATGCAAGGGCTTCCATTTTTGCATTATCTTGAATACTTACACCAATGAAGTCTTCTCCGTCCATCAACTGTTCAAGCTTTTTGGCCAATGCTGAAACAGTAATAGGAGAATATTTATTAAAAATTGCAGTTTTAGGCAATTTAATAGCTACACGATGCTTAATATTCTTCCTCTCATGGTTAAACCTTCTAGCAAAAAAGATGTACCCCCCATTCTCACCTTTTGCAATAGGATTCTGATTGCTCTCATCTAATAAATTGACCCACTCTTGAAAAAAATCTTCGAAATAAGTATTATTCACCATTTCATCTTCCGTAAAAGCTCCTACGGGATAGAAATTCCCCCCGAATACCTGACCTCTACTTATTCCCGGTGCAATAGAATCCAATAAATCTAAATATTCTCCAGATTTTTTATCTAATTCAGCCGTAACTAAAAGACTATCTAATCCTGCATAGTCTTCCAAATATTGATAATGCGTATCAAATTCTTCTGGGTTTTGCCCAAAAATAAAGCTTGAAATCGCTAGAACAAGGACTAGTAAAGAGTATTTCATGATATTTTTCATTTCCACTATTTTTTTTTATTAAAAGCAAACGTGCGAAGCACAAATTGAACGCCGAAGGCACCTGAACGTGCGAAGCACAAAACACCTATTTAGGCAACTTAACCATAACAGGCCTAGAC
>JALVCY010000127.1 GCA_027009605.1 Saprospiraceae bacterium | reverse complement strand
CCCGCCCGTTATTGGCCGAATAGGTCAGATAAAAATGGTAGCGTTGTTTGGGATGGAGATACTGCAAGCCCGTAGCCAAGGCCGAGATTTGGGCGGTTTGATCGGCATACTGCCCAAATTGATTGATTTTTAAATACTTCAAAGAGAATTGAAAACCATCCATGAATTGACGGGAGAAACGAGCCCGGAAAACCGAATTCGCCTGCCCTTTAAAGCTAAAATAAGTATCCGTCAGAGCTTGCCCCAACCTGTAAAACGGCAGCTCATCCACCGACGTATAATAGGCATCCAATTGATGAAACCCCAAATCAAGACCCATTGGTCGCAAGCCATCCCAATAAAGCGGGCGTGTAGGCGAGCCGGTATTTCCAAGATTCAGGCCTCCAAATTCTTGCCGGCGAGTCGGGTCATATTGATGAAAATACTCATCCAACGTCGTATCCGCAAAAGCATACTGACGTGATTCCTGACCTTGAAAATAATACAGTACCGGAATGGTATCGACCTCCACAATCTCGGAAGACAAACTATCTTCAGCCGGTACTTTTTTTGTTTGAGTTTTAGGAAAATTGGTTTTCTTCTTGCCCGGTGCCTGTCCCATTAGCGGAAGCCCCCAGCAAACACCTAGAAAAAAGATGATTATCCTTAAATTTATCAAACCTATTTTTTTTACTCACGGACTGATAACTGATGTCCAACCCAAGCGGAGACCGGCTTACTCTTCTTCGTCTTTGCAGACAATATCAAAAACCGCCGGATTCATACCCATATTGGAGAAGCCTCCATCATGATAAAGATTTTGCATCGTTACATACCGGGTAAAGTCCGAAAACATGACGGTACAATATTCGGCGCAAGCATCCGCAGTCGCATTGCCCAAAGGAGACATTTTGTCCGAATAGCTAAAAAACTTATCAAAGCCGGTGACACCACTACCGGCAGTAGTAACGGTCGGCGATTGAGAAATGGTATTCACCCGTACTTTTTTAGACTCTCCGAAATGGTAACCAAAGCTACGGGCGTAAGATTCTAACAAAGACTTGGATTCTGCCATCTCGCTATAATTCGGAAAAACCCGTTGTGCCGCTATATAAGACAAGCCCAAAATAGAGCCCCAATCCGACATGGCATCCAACTTGTACAAGACTTGCATCATTTTGTGAAATGAAATCGCTGAGACATCATAGGTCTTTCTCATCCACTCATAATTCAAGTCGGTATATTCCCGTTTTTTACGAATATTCACAGACATGCCGATAGAATGCAATACAAAATCCAGCTTGCCCCCTAAGATTTCCATAGATTTTGAAAATAAAGTCTCTAAATCTTCCAAATTGGTGGCATCTGCGGGGATGATTTCTGCGTCCAGCTGCTTGCCCAATTCATCGATCTGACCAAATCTCAATGCCGCAGGCGCATTGGTCAATGTAATTGTCGCCCCTTGCTCCACACATTTTTCGGCGACCTTCCAAGCAATAGAGCGCTCATCCAAAGCACCAAAGATAACACCACGCTTTCCTTTTAGTAAGTTATTCATTTTTCTTTTTTAACGGTTCTCTGATTTTTGATACATACACCATCAATTAAGGCATATCAAAAACAAAGCGCAAAACTAGTCAAAAATGCTCGATTTTTATCAATGAAAGGAAATTTTCTATAAGTTTCTCCAAAATATCAAAAAACCTTCATATATTTGGCATCCTGCTTTTTGGTAAAATAATATTGGGAAAAATCATATTTTTCATAACAATACACTGAAAAGTAGGGCATCAACAACTTTTTTTTAACGGCGTCCCCCTTCTGTCGCCCCAAAACTTTTCTCACGATGAAGAAAAAAAATTTACTATTTTTGGTCTTAGCCGTTTTACTGTTCAGCTGTAAAAAGGAAGCCACACCGACTAAAGCGCTTGCGCAAAAAGACCCCATTTCCAGAGAAGCCATCACCAATATCGTCGAAAAAACACTCCGTAATGGTCAAGTCTTTAATTGGAACATGGTCGATGATTTTACGCTTTGGAGTGCCGGACATCAATCTGATGGATTTTTTGCGGTAGGATACACCCTTCCGGAAATATCTGATTTTAAGGCCGCCATCAAAGACATCCACATTGAAGACGGCCAATGGACTTCCGTCAAAAACAAAATTTATGATGTCATCTTGGATGGTGAAAGACAGCTCCACCCATCCAAAAACATTAAAATAGAAGACTTGCTTCCCTTTGGGCAACCCCATATCGCCCCTAATTTTACCGTAAAAATCACCAATCCTTCCACCATCACCCGGTTGCGGCAGATGAAAGAAGTCAGATACGTCGAAGCTTCCGGCTTCAACTTAGTGGACGACCAAGTCGCCGCTAGAAGCAATTCCGGTTGTGGCAATAACGGCCCGGCCTCCTATATCTGGCCTAGCGATTATTCCAATTATGCCCCATGGGTCAAAGTCCCTTGGAATTATCAAAATGCCAACATTCCTGCCGCTTGGAGTCAATCTTCCGGCAACAATGTCAAAGTTTGTATCATAGATACCGGTGGTTCTGACAATCAAAACAACCTAGGCTACCCCAATTATTTCAACTCCGGTTGGTCTCAAGGGCGCTACATCCAAAAGAAAAGTACTCTATACCATGGCTATTGGTGGTGGAGAAAAAAAGATCCCCCACATGACCAGTGTGGCCACGGCACCGCTACTTCCGGTATTGCGACCGCCCCGCGCGGCAGTGATGGCAACTCTGTGGGCATTGCCTACAATGCCGATTTAGTCGTTTACCGTGCCGTAGAAGACGTCGTCATTTCGACATCCAACGAAAGAGAAGGCGTCAAAAATGCTTTGATAGACGCCGCACTCGACCCCAACGTAAAAATCATCAGCATGTCTATTGGAACACCATTTTGGAGTAGTACCGTCGCCGATGGTATCTACTGGGCGGATGCTTATCAAAAGATGATGTTTGCAGCAGCGGGTACATCTACCAGTTGGACGAGTTGGTATCCGGTTATTTTCCCGGCTAACATGAATCAAACCATCGCTGTAACCGGTGTCAAAGAAGGCTACCCAATGACCCGATGCACGGTCTGTCACGACGGAGATGAAGTAGAATTTGCAGTAGTCATGGAAAGAAGCAGCAATAGTGACCGCACCATGTTGGCTTTATCTGTCGAAAATACCAATACTCCCACTTATTTTGGGGGCTCTTCCTGTGCGACGGCGTCCGTTGCCGGAATGGCAGCCTTAGTCTGGGCCAAAAACACCGGCCTGAACAGAAGTCAAGTCAAATCCAAATTGATTCAGGCGTCTTCTAATTACCCGAATAAGGATAGTGATTTGGGATGGGGCACGATCAATGCCTATCAGGCTGTAAACAGTACTTGGTAGATTCACCTCTAGCGTCCGAATTACCTAAACAAAATGTAACTGTTTAGGAGCTCCTATTTTAAGGCAAAAAATAGGCATTTTTGTGGATGTTGACGTAGGGACGCACGGCCGTGCGTCCCTACGTGAGAAAATTTTAGTAAAAACAGGCGCAAAAAGGGCATTTTTTGACCAAAATAGTGGGTGGCTAAATAGTTGAGTTCACTCCTAAAAGTAGTCAGATGTAAAACCACCAAATTTTATTCTGTCTGGGAATTTTGTTCAATCGTTCAACTGTTCAACTGTTCAATCGAAAGTACTGAAAATCAACTAGTTATGTGCAATCAGTTGAACGATTGAACGCTTGAACAATTGAACAGAAAGCATGTATCCAGAATAATATTTGGCAACTTTCCAAGCTATTTCAAAAAACCGACTTTTCGGAGCGGACTCATAGTTACAACAAAATAGCCTTCGAGATTCTTTTTCTCGAAGGCTTTTCATCTATTCGCTTTGAAAAGACACTAGAGTCTGTAAAAACAATGCAACGTTTTCACCTATCTATAATGACTTAACTACAAAACACCATACTTGTTCATTTTAGACAAAAAAACAAGTAGAATCTTAGTTTTTATTTAGTATTTGGTTTGTTTCATGATTATATTACAATTTTTACATAAAAAAAACCCGGAACGACTTGACAAATCAAGCCCATCCCGGATCAGTGCTGGTAATCATTTCAATACCTAAGTCAATAAATTTGGTTTTTTGAAGTTGACTTTCCTTAAAATTCAATCAAATGGTTTTCATGGCAAGCATGGTTACCTAAGCATCAGCAAAATTAATGCAAATCCTTGTCTTCCCAATAGACACTTAGTATTTGGCTTATCCGGTGAGTATTTGGCATATAATGAGCCACTACCGGTAGCAGCCAAATTTATTGGGCTGAAATTGGCTGCTCACCATCTCCCGAATGAATTCGGAAGTACCTAACTATCCGGAATTTCCCAACGGGAGTTAAGATTGAAGATTGCAGAATTAAGAGTTGAGAAATTAAGGAGCGAAGCATGCCCGTGGCGCCATGTTGCTGCGCTCCATGGCTACAACGGCAGTTGAAACAGCCGTTACATTGGATATGGAAAACTGTTTGGGGAGTTGGTAGCAGCCAAATTTATTGGGCTGAAAAAACATGTTCCAAATAAATTTGGAACTACCGACAAATCCATCAAATATGGATTTATATTGGGGTTTGCCCGTGGCGCCATGTTGCTGCGCTCCATGGCTACATCGGCAGTTGAAACAGCCGTTACATTTGATATGGAAAACTGTTTTGGGAGTTGGTAGCAGCCAAATTTATTTGGCTGAAAAAGACTTGTTCCTAATAAATTTGGAACTACCGACCAATCCATCAAATATGGATTTATATTAGGCTTTGCCCGTGGCGCCATGTTGCTCCGCTCCATGGCTACATCG
>JALVCY010000126.1 GCA_027009605.1 Saprospiraceae bacterium | reverse complement strand
TTGGGGTTTTGTTTGGATTATAGTTGAGAGAGTTGAAGAAGTTGATTCGCTGCGCTAGTTGAAGAAGTTGAGACGTTCGCCTACGGCTCTCTAGGTTGAGAACTCGTCCTTTGGACTTCGTGGTTGAGTGCTTCGCAGGTTGAGACGATTTTGGGTTTTTGTTTGGGATTTTGCTCATTATATGACATTTGGGATTTTGTTTGGGTTTTTGGTTGAGAGAGTTGAAGAAGTTGATTCGCTTCGCTAGTTGATTCGCTCGCAGGCTTCGCTAGTTGAAGTGTCTCATTTTGAAAATCGGTGGGTATTGCTTCATCCTTTGCCCTCGCACAAAAGATGACTATAAAGGGGCATTGGGTGGGTGCGATTCGTTAATGCTTTGTGAATGGTTGACTGCTGCCTTTTGGTCGGGTGAAAGCGTCTCAACGAATCAGAGAAACATCTCCCTTATAGATTTCGGTTGTGCCATCCGTAAATTCTACTTCTACGAAATAGACATAAACTCCGGTTGCGGCGAATCGCCCTTTGTACTTACCATCCCAGCCGGCGGAATTGTCACCGGGCAAAAAATTCGCTTGCGCAAAAACCAAACTGCCCACCCGGTCAAATATCATAAAACGCTTGATGTTTTCTACGGCTACATCGCCATAGACTCTAAGAATATCATTAAATCCATCATCATTGGGGGAAAAGGCGGTGGGCACAAAAATTTGGCGATTGCCCTTAAATTCTACATGGACTTCTTGCCGGTCAAAACAATCTGCATCGCCCATTTCTAAAGCATAAGTCCCTGATTCTGTGACCGCTATAGTTAGACTGGTGTCTCCCGTACTCCAAGTATATTGCACATCCGGATAGGAAGGAATCGGTCTCAAGACATAGGCAGTTTGTTCATAAACCGTGGTATCCGGCCCGAGCGAAAATACCGGGGGCTCCAAAAAACGCACGGCCACAGGCTTTTGGAGCGGGCATCCATCCCGATTGCTTACGGTCACTTCAAATTTTTCTCCGAAAGGAGCCGAAGCATCATACAGATAGGTATCTGCTTGAGTCCCGTCAGGCCATACATAGATACATCCCGGGCAATCGGCCGTAGTTAAATTCAAATCAATCGGCTGATTGTTACATCCCGAAAACGAATAATCCGGCTCATAATCCCATCCGCAGTCCAGCTTAAAAAACCAATAATCATTAAATCCATAGTTATCTGTCGTTTTCTTTCCTCCGCGTCCGGAAGCCGAATCTCCTCCGACAAAGTACCCGCCATCCGATGTTTTGAATAATACGGTCATAGCATCTTTATCCGAGCCACCATAAACTTCTTGCCAGATTTCTTGTCCGTCTTTATCCAAAAAAATGAGCCAATAGTCATATTCTCCCAAAGAGGCTTTGGTCTTAGTCCCATCCATCGGCGAATCAGAGAGCCCGCCGATTAAGATATTGCCAACACTATTTTCCGCAAGGCCTGTAATGACTTCGAGTCCGCTTCCGCCAAAAGTTTTTTCCCAAAGCATATTGCCGTCATGGTCTAATTTGACCAACCAATAATCTATGACTCCGTAAAAGCCGGAAGTTTTGTTCCCACCGGCCGTCGAGCGGGTGCCCCCGGCGACCAAATATCCCCCATCTTGAGTGGCAATAATATCTTGGACTTGGTCTTCTTCTACCCCACCGAAAGTTTGCTCCCAAAGGATTTGTCCGTCTTGATCAACTTTGATGACCCAAAAATCCATACCTCCAAAATTGCCGGACGCCTTCATTGAGCCGGCATCGGAAGCAGAAGAGCCCCCCAACAGGATATTGCCATCGGCGTCTATGTCTAAGGCGCCATAATAGAGCCTTTCATCGCCGGTTCCGCCAAAAGATTTGTCCCATATTTTGTTGCCGGCAGCATCCAATTTGATGAGCCAGTAATCGTTGGAGCCATAATGTGGAGCGGTCTTATTTCCGGAAGGATCGGAGTCGGAAAATCCTAAGATATAAATGTCTCCGGAAGGATGTACCGCCACCGAATAAGGGTAGTCATCTCCGCTTCCGCCAAAAGACTTGTCCCAAAGCAAATCGCCTTTGTCATTCAATCGAATCATCCAAAAGTCGTTTTTACCAAAGCCCGGAGTCGATTTTTCAAAGCCCTGATCCGACAGACTCCGCCCGACACAAACCAGCCCATGATCCGCCGTAATATCCAGCGCCGTCATTCGATCCGTCTCGGTACTTCCGTACAAATGAGTCCAGATGGGTTGCCCCAAATCGTTGGTACGCACGACAAAGAAATCGCCCTTTCCCCTAGGCGTGTCATGAATATCTCCGCCTACATCGGAATAGGTCACGCCCCCCATCACAAAACCACCATCGTAAAATTCGCGAGCCGCCACCAACTCATCAAACTTGTTTCCAAAAATACCGGCATCCCAAGCCATGGGAAATTGAGCCTGTGTCCTGCCCAGACTGAAGAAAAAACAGGCTAAAAACCACGCAGAAAAGATATTTGATTTTTTTGGGAGAGTCATGCTTGTTGTTTAATGATGCAAGTTAAGGGTTATTCGTATAATTTCATAAAATCCGGGTGGATAGTTGTGAGTGGTGAGTGGTGAAAAAGTTGATAAGTTGATTCGCTGCGCTAGTTGAAGAAGTTGAGACGTTCGCCTATGGCTCTCTAGGTTGAGAACTCGTCCTGCGGACTTCGGGTTGAGTGCTTCGCAGGTTGAGACGATTTTGGGTTTTTGTTTGGGATTTTACTCATTATTTGAAATTTAGATTTCTGTTTGGGGTTTTAGTTGAGAGAGTTGAAGAAGTTGATTCGCTGCGCTAGTTGAAGAAGTTGAGACGTTCGCCTACGGCTCTCTGGTTGAGACTCGTCCTGCGGACTTCGGGTTGAGTGCTTCGCAGGTTGAGACGATTTTGGGTTTTTGTTTGGGATTTTACTCATTATTTGAAATTTGGATTTCTGTTTGGGGTTTTAGTTGAGAGAGTTGAGTTAGTCGAAATCTGCGGATATCTGCGGGAGAAAAAGTAGTGAGTAGTGAGTAGTGAGTAGTGAGTAGTGAGTAGTGAGAGATTCCAAGAAAGAAACAAATCTGCGGATATCTGCGGGAAAAGAATCTGCGAAAATCAGCGGGAAACAAATTGTGAGTAGTGAGAGATGAGTAGTGAGAGATTCCAAGAAAGAAACAAATCTGCGGATATCTGCGAAAAATTACTACCTTTATGGCCAAAATCTAAATCAATGGAGCCATTAATTACCAATGATGCCGTCGTACTAGGCATTTTACTCATCGTTTTAGCGGTCATTTTCTATACATCCGGCCTAAAGACTAAGGGCTGGCAAAGCTTTTACAAATATGTGCCGGCACTGCTGCTTTGTTATTTTGTACCGGCCTTATTGCATTGGCCGGTTGGATTAATAGCTCCCCATTGGTATGATTCCGAAGCACTTCTCCAATTTGCGCAAGCGCATCATATAGCCATTCCGGCAGGAGCAAGCTTTGATGAAATCACCCGGATATTGAACGATGCGGGTATCAAGGAAAGTGTATATAAAGGTTTTCAAGGGCACTCTGCCTTATATTTTATGGCCTCGAGATACTTGCTGCCTGCCAGTTTGGTTTTACTGACGCTAAGTATTGACTTAAAAGGAGTTATCGGTCTAGGGCCCAAGGCTTTAATCATGTTTTTTACGGCTACAGCCGGCGTCATTATTGGAGGCCCGATAGCCTTATTGGTGGTTTCGAATTTATTTCCGGGTATCATCCCCAATATTTCGCCGGATGATCTTTGGCGGGGAATGTCCACCGTTGCCGGAAGCTGGATAGGCGGGGGCGCCAACCAAACCGCTATGAAAGAGATATTCTCAGTTGGGGACAATTTGTTTGCCACTATGATTATCGTGGATGTCATCGTCGCCAATATTTGGATGGGCTTTTTGCTCTACGGTGCCAATATATCGGATAAAATAGACCACAAACTGAAAGCCGATAACAGCGCCATCACCGACCTAAAACACCGCATCGAAAGCTATAGCGCCAAAGTAGCCAAAATACCTACAACCACCGACATCTTCATCATGCTGGCTGTGGCCTTCGGCGGTGTGGCTATTGCTCATTTTGGGGCTGATATAATCGCACCTTTTATGAAAGCTCATGCAGAGTTTTTGGCTAAATGGGGATTAAACTCCTTCGCTTCCGGCTTCTTTTGGTTGATTGTGTTAGTGACGACGATAGGGCTCTTGGCTTCTTTTACGAAGGCCCGGCAATTGGAAGGTGTGGGTGCGTCCCGATGGGGCAGTATTTTCATTTATACTTTGGTTGCCACCATTGGCATGAAAATCAATATTTCGGAGATTTTTAGCAATTTGGGTTTATTTGCGATAGGGATTATTTGGATGGCTGTGCATGTAAGCATTTTGTTGTTGGTGGCCAAGCTGATTAAAGCCCCTTTCTTTTTTGTTGCGGTAGGAAGTCAGGCCAATATTGGTGGAGCGGCTTCCGCCCCCATAGTCGCTTCTGCGTTCAGTCCGTCCCTTGCTCCGGTCGGTGCTTTGATGGCCGTTTTGGGCTACGCCGTGGGTACTTTTGGCGCCTTATTCTGTGCTTACTTGATGCAGATGGTTAGTTGAGTTTTGGGTTTCATTTGTCCTTCGGGCGTTCAATTGCCTTCGGCGTTCAAGGAGTACGCTCTTTGCTGCCTACCCGTTAGACCGTTGTACCGATACACCGCTACCCCGTTAGTTGCCTTCGGCGTTCAAGGAGTAAGATCTCTTTCCTGCCTTCCCGTTATACCGTTACACCGTTACACCGCTAAACCGTTGGTTGCCTTCGGCGTTCAA
>JALVCY010000125.1 GCA_027009605.1 Saprospiraceae bacterium | reverse complement strand
TGGTTATCAGTGGCTTATAATATCTAATTGAACCGTAACAAAACTTCAGAAAATCTAGTACCACCACCAAATATTCAATAATCTTCTAATTGAATATTGCAGTTGTAAGTCGTGTATTTCCCCCTTTGGAGTGGTCAAATTTGCCCGGTCTACTGCCAAAATAACCACAGGCTTTTTTAGCAAATTTTGGGGAGGAAGTATCCCAAATTTGCCAAAAGTACAATGACACAGTTTCGCCATATTTGAATTGAGTGCATTTCAACCTAAACAGATTTCTTTTTTTCTTAGTGTAGTCTTAGTGTATTCTAAAGTGGCCTTAGTGGTAAGGAAAACGCATGAACTCCCCCTTAATAGTACAAAATTGAGCCCGAGAGCGCGATAAGGGGCTGATTATCATCTAGTTATAATTAATGATTCTTTTTTTTTACAATCAAGATTTATTCTAATTTTTTATGTTAAATCAGTTTGTTATTTATCGAAATATAGGGGACAAAACCCGACTGCGCCCATAAAAAATTATATAAAAAGGCGGTATTTAACTTATTGATAATCAATATCTTAGTGAATTCTTAGTGGCAACTTCGTGTCCTTAGTGGTTAGACATTACATTTTTCCTTACCACTAAGAGCACTTTAGATAACACTAAGTTTACACTAAGAAACTCTACAAATTCTTGGTATTGGACTGCTAAAATTTGAGTGAGAAATGATGCACACATAGACTAACATATTATAAAAACTTTCTTGCGTTCACCCTGAATTTGGAATTTATCACCCCTGACAATCAATTGGTTATCTTTGCACCGGAACGCCCCAAAACAAAAGCCCCCGATTTTCAAAATTCACCAAAGGCACTGCAGGGATGAATACCCATTCAACCCTGCAGCCCCATCCCACATTACCCAATCACATTATTCACCGTCCGGAGAATTCCATTCACGGCAGAATCTGTTTTTTTGGCTATGGCTTTTGCCTTTTCAAGTATTTGATTTTTTATAACTTCGTCTTTGATGTCTTTGGCATTAATGCGAACGTTGAGCCAAGCGCCTTGGATGGCGGTCTTAGTACAGAGTGCCCCTACGGCGGCATCTGAGATAGAGTTTGGATTGCCTTTTTTGGCCATCGCCTTGCACAACTCAATGGACTCAAAAGCGACTTCCATTGTTTTTAATGGAATTTGGGTAGCATAGATTGTCGCTTCTTGAATGGCTTGGCTACGGGCTTTTTTATCTTCATCAGTTGCCTTTGGCATTCTAAAGGCATTCATGATTTGGGTAAAAGCCAAGGTATCTTCATCCACAAGGTGTAGCAATTGTCGTTTTATTTCTTGCCCTTGCTCCGCATAAGATGAGAAATAATTAATCCGGTTCTCCCAGCCCCGTTTGCCGGCCGACAGATTGCCCACCATGGCGCCTAAAGAAGCGCCCAATGCCCCCACATAAGCCGCAATAGAGCCCCCACCGGGAGCCGGTGCTTCTGAAGCTGTCAAATCTGCAAAATCCACCAAATTCATATCAACCAATCTGCCCCCGTTTTGGCGCAAGCTGTACTCAATAATTTTTTGTGCAGGATCAAACGGCACTAAATCATCCAAGCCCATAGATTTTACGGCAATATGAATCAGTTCCTTTTCCGACACTCCGGTAGATCGTTTCTGCTTACGCAAAAAATACTTGCCGGCATCCGTTAATACTTTAAGTGGAACCATCCCGACTAATTCAGAACCGGACACCACCATTCCCCGCCGAATGGCACTTTTCTGACTTTCTTCAAAAGCAATATGCAAGGGTACACTCCGGATATCCGTAATATTCATACTCACTTGCGCAATGCCATATTCTTCGATGTACCAACCGATGGCTTTTACTCCTTTCAAACTCCCCGGTGTACGCAAAGGATTGCCTTCTTTGTCCTTGACAATCTCGCCAAGAATGGGGTTTCCTTTCCTTTTTATTCGACCCTTTTCCCGTATATCGAAGGCGACCGAATTGGCTCGACGTACAGACGTTGTATTCAGATTGATGTTATAGGCAATCAAAAAATCGCGGACGCCTATCACGGTTGCACCAGCCGCCCCAATCTTGGCGGGGCCAAAATCAGGCTTCCATTTTTTTTCTTTGATTTTCTTCCCAAAGCCTTCGTACTCTCCGGCTCTAATGACCGCTAAATTCCGTCGATCCGGTGTGCTCGCAGCGGATTCATAAAGGTAAACCGGAATTTGCAGCTCTTTGCCGACTTTTTCTCCTAATTTTTTGGCGTAAGCGACCGTTTCTTCAATGGTTATGCCCGAAATGGGTATCATAGGACAAACATCCGTCGCCCCCATACGCGGGTGTGCCCCGCTGTGCGCCCGCATATCTATGAGTTCGGCTGCTTTTTGAATACCCCGAAAGGCTGCTTCAACCACATCATCCGGTGCGCCGACAAAAGTAACGACGGTTCTATTGGTTGCTTTGCCGGGATCGACATCGAGTAATTGAACGGATTCTACGGACTGAATAGCCTCCGTTATGGCTTTAATGATTTCAGGATTGCGCCCTTCGCTAAAGTTAGGGACGCATTCTATGAGTTGTTGCATGGACTTTGTTTTGGTAACTGTTTAGATACCCACTATTTTGGTTAAAAAATGCCCTTTTTGCACCTGTTTTTGCTAAAATTTTTTCACGTAGCCCAGCTACGCTTCAAAAATTGTAGCTTCAACATCCACAAAAATGCCTATTTTTTGCCCTAAAATAGGAGCACCTAAACAGTTACTTGTTTTTTAAGATTGCAAGATAGGGCATAAGTCTAATTATTAAGTATTTTTCTTTGCAGAATTATTGTTTTTTGGGTTCATCATAAAGAAAAAACCACCGCCACCGGCTCCACAGATTTTAAGATACTGCTGCTGCTCCAGCTTGGCTTGCCAAATAGAGAAGATGGCATCCGGAATCAATGGGCGAAAATACTCCAATTGCCATAAGCTAATGGCTTGAAAAGCTTTTTTTAGAGCTTGCTCATCTTGGTTTAGAAATGCGGATATCGCTTGCGTATTTAAGGGCAAAAGCCGGTGGACAACTTGGTCTTTAAAATGGGGATTCGCCGCTATTTCTTGATGATACCACTGAACCAAAGGAGCCGTACTCCGGGCCATCTTAGAATCATAGACCGTTATCATTTGTGGCAGTTCCCCGGCTTCGAGTACTTCCAAACCTTTGGGGCTCAGCAAAACAGGCCGGTTCAGAAAGCTGACTAATGGATCCAGCCCCGAGCTTTCACCATGAAAAAAGGATTCCATTTGGATAAAAATAGATTTTAGCTCAGTAATATCTTCTACGGTTGCTCCATATCGCCCCCAAATAGCCGCACAAAGACTTCCGGAACTCCCTGCCCCATAGCCTACCGGAATCGTAGAAACAAAGGCCAGCCCCTGCGCTACATCTTTTGCGAAAGCAGCTAAATCCAAGTGCGCCAATGATATGGATTGGAGATATCGAAGAAATGGCTTTAAGGAGTGCGAAGCCGTTTGGCCTTGCGGCAAAAAAGCCCATTGCCCGGAATAGTCCGAATAGGGAATCGCTAGCGCACTGCCCCCATGGAGTACGGTATATTCTCCAAAAAGGAGTAATTTGGCGGGATAGGATTTATTGGTCATAGGGACATAAAAAATTCTTCATTGTCGAGAGCCGGGACATAGGGCTCTTTGGTTTCCGGGTCGATTAATTCTTTGAGCACACTCATCACAACGGTTTTGCCTTTAATGGACATCGCCGGTTTGGTTTCTCCTAAGTCATTGGTGTAATTTATATACCGAACAGACCACTGATATTTATTTAGTGGGATGCCATAATCTTCGACCAAATGCAAAAATTCCGGTTGATTCAAAATCCAACTGATAATATCATCTTCCGTTTTTAGCCGGGGTCGATTTTGTTTGTCCTGATAGACTTCAGTCCAATGAATAGGGATATAGTACTTGTACGAAAAAGGTTGTCCCGGTTCTTTGGGTAGCTTTCGCGAAAGTGCGGCCAACCAATCAATGTCTTCATCAGGATAGCGTTGGGTCAGTTGCTTGGCCAAATTATGCTTTCCCAGATAGTGATTGGGTTTGTAAAAAGAATTATAGAAATAGGCTAAGGAGTGAGCAGAGGTCGATGGCCCCACCGAAAAAATATTAAATAACTTGGTAGAAGTTATTTTCGGACTCCTATCTGCCGAAAAAATCTCTTGGAGCTTGTACATTAATGGTTTATCCAGCCCCAAGCCGCAAGCATATAAAACTACATGGGACTTTTCATCATAAATGCCCGTGCGAAGTCGTGGGATTTTATTTTCTTTTTGGGCATCCAGTATGGTTTCCAGCATGGTTCGATTTCCATGAGGAAGAATCTTTATGGCTAGACCGGTCCAAGAATTTCCATGAGAGACGATATTAATCTTATCCCAGCGTTCATTTGCCGAAATGGTATTTAAGTAATTTAAGATTTCTACTAGGGACAAAGGGGAGATAATCACTTGATTGTTTTCCCCGGTATCATGTTGTCTAAAATATTGGGCGGCATTGGTATAATATTTATTGGCGCTTTTGTCTTCACCAATAACAAATGTTATAGAGCGGTGTCTGTAGTTGATTTTTTTAACCGCCGGGTGTTGATTTGGTTTTCCTTTGGTATCAGGTGCATTGCAAAAAGCCAAAATCAAAAAAATCGGTAAGAAAATCCATTTTCTAAAATCCATTATTATGTGCTTTTACAAAAAAAGTGGACATCATGCAAAAATAGCGCATAATGTCCACAATTATTTTCGAAGGCATCGAAAAGATTAAAAGATCAATTTATTTGTGTTCATTGACTCTTTCAAAACCTGCTTCAACACCGATAGCCGGAGTTCTACGCTCTCTTTCTCTCGCTTCTTTAGCTTCGCGCTCTCTAATCGCTTTTTCTTCGACGATTCTACGTTGTGTTTCGGCATCTGCCTTTTCTTGCTCTTCTTTTTCTGCGGCCAACTCTTCTTCAGACTTTTGCACTGTAGCCGGTTCTTCGACTTTTGGCTCTTCGTGCTTGACTTCTTCCTTGATTGGCGGAGGCGTTGGTTTAGCATTACAGCCATCACATCCTTTAATCAAGAACCAAGCTCCGAGCAATAGCAAAGGAATCAACAACCACCACAACCATGCAAATCCTCCTTTCTTCTTTTCCTTAACCACTTCTTTGGTCACTACGGGCGCAGCAGCAACCGTTGCGGCAGCAGCGGCAGCCGGTGCGACGACAGCAGCCGCCTTCTTCACTTTTTCTACGCAAGTACGACCCAATTCTCTACCGGACTTATCTTTTAGGATGCTCCAGTATTTGTCGCCCTTTTCAATTTTGTGGTAAGCGTCTTTGTTGTTTAGCAAACGAAGAACCGCTTCTAAGATGGTATCTCTATCCTTAACCGATTCGAAGGCTTCACTACGAAGCTTGACATTTCCACCGGTATCATAGACAGCGAAGTAGAATTTGCCATTTCTTTTAAACATGGCCACTCTGTTCAGTTTATCATTGACGGCATGGCCTTTGTATTCATTACAGTGCATGTAGTCGTTATCACTGACCTTCCGAGAAAGGAATGCGGCGGTAGCAGCAGCGGCAGCAGCGGCAGCAGCTTTCGCTTTTTTAGCTTCTTCTTCCTTCTTCACAGCCGCTAATCTCAACTTTTCTTCTTCGGCTTTGCGTTTAGCTTCTGCTTCTGCTTTCAAGCGAGCGGCTTCTGCTTCTGCTTTGCGCTTAGCTTCTTCTTCCGCTTTTAATTTTGCGGCAGCTTCTTCTTTTTGTTTTAGTGCCAAGGCAGCAGCAGCGGCGGCAGCAGCGGCAGCAGCAGCTTTTTTCTCTTCTTCTTCTTTGGCCAAGCGCAATTCTTCCTGCTTTTTAGCAGCAGCTTCGGCTTCCGCTTTCAAGCGAGCAGCTTCTTCTTCGGCTTTGCGTTTAGCCTCGGCTTCAGCTTCCGCTTTGCGTTTGGCTTCGGCTTCTTCTTTCTGTTTTAATGCCAAGGCAGCAGCAGCGGCAGCGGCAGCTTTTTTCTCTTCTTCTTCTTTGGCGGCAGCGGCTAAGCGCAATTCTTCTTGTTTTTTAGCAGCAGCGGCTTCTTCTTCAGCCTTCATACGTAACATGTAAGCTGTCCACCATTTACCATCGACATATTTTGCACCTGCTCCTAAGATAGACTGCTCTCCGGTTACCCAAGCAAAAGCAGATTCCATTTCTGCCTTAGAGTTATAGTAACAACTACGAGCAATCTCTTGGTGATTACCGGCTTTAAGTGCATAGTAATAATATTTATCGTTCATTGCTGTACCGGTCGTCCAACGGGCTTCGATAGGTGCATTTTTCTTCACAGACTCGATACCGTTATCTCTAGCTTTTTCGGTGGTATATCCTTCGGAGCGCAAGTAAGTTTTTCCGTCAGGGCTGTTAAATGCAAAATAATACTCTTCTCTATCCCCTCTAAAGAAAGTATGAAACCACTCGCCACCGGAGTAATCCCCACAAGGCAAATAATCATCCACTTTAGCTTCCTTCTTGGCCGGGACTTCCGGTGCCGCAGCCGCTTTCACATCCCCAATAAAGAGACCGATAGCCGCTTGCATCTCATCGGGAGTATTAAAGAAAAAGCTTTTTCCTACGTGATTACCGTCGTCGTCGTTAAGGTAGTAGTAGTACTTTCCATTTTTGGTGGTCTTACCTTCATAATTCTTTTCGTAAGGCGCATATTTCATCACCCGGTCGATGGCGGCATCTACATCAGCTTCCGTATCAAATCCGCGGACATTCGCATTCAGTAAGATTGTCTTACCTTCCTTATTTTTGAAGGAAAAATAGTGTTTTCCGTTACCACTGCGCATGGTTTGGTAAGTAACATCATTAAACATGTAATTACCATCCTTCAAATAGACTTTCTCCACCTTTGGCTTGGTACTCTTTTTCCGTTTTTTTCTAGGTTTCTTTTCTTTTGGTGCTTCGTCGGTAACTACCGGAGCTTCGATAGAGACATGAGCTTTATATCCCGTTCTAGCAACTAATTCCCCTGTACCTTTACCTTGACCTCCACCCATTAAGGTAGCAATCGCATCATTCATCTCCGCTTCACTATCAAACCAACGGCTCGTTGCAATCTCTTGTTTATTACCGGCTAACAGGTTAAAATAATGCTTTCCATTAGGATGTACCTTGCGGACATACCGATCAGCAATCTTCATATTTTTGGTAACCGACTCAATGCCATTATTTCGTCCACTAGATGAAGTATAAGACTCACTAATCAAAATAGACTTACCGTCCACATTAAAAGCAAAGAAATAATGTCCATCGTCCGTCGCAAAAGAGCCAAATCCATGCTCGACATTGGCGGTATTCTTTTCATAAAAAGCTAAAGGGCGATAGTTATCATCCCCTTTTTTACCGGCATATTCTTTACTGCTCTTTTGAGCCGGGGGATTGCCTTTGCCACCGGCTTTGGTGTACAAAGTATTCATAGCTGCAACCATTTCATCATAAGAAGCAAAGGTGGCACTTCTTGCGATTTCTTGGTTATTGGCTGCTTTTAGGATAAAATAATGTTTGTCTCCGTCCGTATGCGTCTCATAACGCTCTGCAATCGCAGCATTGGTTTTTACGGAATTGACGCCATTGTTTCTACCATCTTTTGATTGGTAGCCCTGACTGTCCAAGATTAATTGCCCTTCTTTGGTCAAAAATTGGAAATAAAACAGATTGTCCTCTGTCTTTTGGTAAAGCCTGATTCTCATGATTAGATTTTTCGTTTAAACAAAAAGCACTTCAAAGTTTGATGTGTTACTAAGTGAAGAATGATAAATTCGCCGAAAGATACAGAATTTTTTGAATTTTAATCCGTTTTCCGTTGAAAAATAGCACTTTATACTTAAAAAAAGTACTTTTTTGGCGTTTTAGGCTGTCATTTTTTTCATTTTTTTGGAATTTTTTAATTTTTACCAAAAAAAATCTGAATTGAGCAGTCTCTTTTGGGGAGGCGATTTTGCCGTTTTCCCCGTACAACAGGCCTAATTCCCGTTTAAAGTGATGTCCATTTTGTAATTGTTAGAGCATCACTGGGATGTAGCCATCAACGACACGGGCTAAACACTATTTCATTACTTTTTTGCGTTGTTGTATTTTTGCTCATCTTTGCGTATTCCTTTTTCTCATTTTTTGCCCAAACCATGACCAATAGCCCAGCCAACAACCATCAGGATCCCGCCAACAAACGGTCTTTTTTTGCGCAAGCAAGACATCGTCTCCGCCACAAGAAGGCCGCCTTTCGGGAAAAACACCCCTATTTATTTTGGACACTTCGTCTAGGCTTTTGGGCGGGGGTTTTGCTGGTACTCTTTTTGATAGGTTTTGCGGCAGCTGTCTATTGGGGGGCATTCGGGGACTTACCCTCCAAAGATGATCTAAAAAAAATCAATACGCGCGTCGCTTCCGAAGTCTATACGGCAGATGGCAAACTAATCGGAAAATACTACTTGGAAAACCGAATCTTCGTGGACATTGATAGTATCTCTCCACATGTGATTCATGCTTTGGTGGCCACCGAAGATGAGCGTTTTTTTAAGCACAAAGGCGTTGATTTCCGGAGTCTGAGCCGAGTCCTTTTCAAGACCATCCTAATGGGCAAAAATACCGGTGGGGGAAGCACCATTAGCCAACAGCTCATCAAGAATATTTTTAAGCGAAAGAGCTATGGATTCTTGACGATTCCCGTCATCAAATTTAAGGAAATATTTATCTCTAGGCGACTGGAGAAGGTCTATTCCAAAGATGAATTGCTTGAGCTCTATCTCAACACCGTTCCTTTCGGAAACAGGATATTCGGTATTGAAGTCGCTGCGAACCGATATTTTGGCAAACATGCAGCGAATTTGAAGGTAGAAGAAGCGGCTTTGCTCGTAGGCATGCTCAAGGGTACCGGTGCTTATAGTCCTATCAGACATCCCAAAAAGGCTATAAAACGCCGAAATGTCGTACTGCACCAATTAGAGCGCAACGGCTATCTAACGCCGGAACAAATGGCCAAATTGAAGGACAAACCACTTGATATTCGATACCACAAAGAAGGCAGTAACGAAGGAGAAGCCACTTATTTTAGAGAACAATTGCGCCGAGATGTGGACGCACTGCTGAAGCAATTTGACAAAGAGGACGGTACTACTTATAATCTCTACACAGATGGACTAAAAATTTACACAACGATAGATTCACGCATTCAGCGCTATGCCGAAAAAGCCGTAGCCATTCACCTGAGCAAGCTCCAAAAAATATTTAACAAACATTGGCGTAAGCGACGCAAACCTTGGAAAAAATCAAAGGCCATCTTACCTTTTATGAAGCAGTCTGAACGGTATAAAAGACTCAAGCAAGCCGGCTGGACTAAAGACCGCATTTTTAGCAGTTTTTTAGACTCTACGCAGATGCAGGTTTTTACTTGGCGGGGTGTTAGAGACACGCTTATCTCCCCTAAGGACTCAATTGTACACTATCTTTCGCTATTGAACACCGGAGTCTTGGCATTAGATGTACAATCGGGTGCTGTCAAAGCTTGGGTTGGCGGAATTGATTTCCACCACCTAAAATACGACCATGTCAAAGCCAAGCGGCAAGTAGGCTCCACATTTAAGCCTGTAGTCTATGCGGCAGCACTGCGCGCAGGCCGCCGCCCTTGTGAGTACATCTCCAATGACTCTTTGACCATCGTGGATGATGACAAGCTATGGACGCCAAACAATGCCGAAGGCCACTACGGCGGCTACTACTCTATGTCCGGGGCTTTGGCTCACTCCGTCAATGTGGCGGCAGTACGCATGGTTCAAGAAGCAGGAATTGCACCGGTCATTTCGCTTGCACACACCAATGGATTTAAGAGTGTCATCCCCAAAGTACCGTCCATTGCTTTAGGTTCGATGGACGGCTCCTTGGAAGACCTAGTCACCTTGTACTCTACATTTGCCCGAAAGGGTCAAGTAAAAGCCCCCTTTTACTTGACTAGAATCGAGACGGCGGAAGGCGACACATTGATTCAATTTGATCAAAAAAAGAACTTTGTCCAAGGACTCAAACCTTCCATCTCCGCCTTGATGACCAATATGCTCGAAATGGTTGTGGATAGTGGAACTGCCCGGCGGCTACATACTCGCTACAACCTGCCCAAAGGTATTGCAGGAAAAACCGGAACGACACAAGGGCAGTCTGACGGTTGGTTTATCGGTTACACCCCGAGATTGGCACTAGGTGTGTGGGTGGGAGGAGAAATCCCGTCTGTCCGTTTCAGGTCGTTAGCTTTGGGGCAAGGAGCCAATACAGCTCTTCCCATTTGGGGGCTGACGATGAAGCAGATTGTAAATGATAAGAGCTTACGCAAATATCACCCTAGGCCTTTTCCACCTTTGCCCGACTCGCTTGCGCAAATGCTCAATTGTCCTTCTTTTGTCGAATCGCTCATTGTCGAAGAGCCGGAAGTCGAACTCCTGCCCGGAGATGAAGGGATTCTCGATAGAGTACTCCGCGAACAAAGAGAACGAGCCAAAAAAAGGAAAGCCAAGCGAAAGCAAAGAGCCGGACACCGACGTAAAAAGAAAAAGAAACGAGCGAAATGGTGGCAACGTGTCTTTGGCAAACGCCACTAAGGCTTTGGCATTCCGGTTCAGCAGTTCCCAGCATCAAATTGGGTCAAGGATTAAGCTTTAAATGCACCGAACCACTTAGACGTCTTAGTGCAGTCTTAGTGTTTTCTGCGTGACCTTAGTGGTCAGGCGGCTTCGCCATTAGATTTCCAAATAAGAAATTGCTGCATAACTTTTCGCAAAAAACACTCCCCAAGAATATTTTTTTGCTTACTTTTGCATCGATAATCATTTAAAATGAAGGTGGTTATTAGATAAACCAAACACTTCTATAGCTCAAATAAAAGCTATTCATTTAGGTATTTGCTAGACATAACTAACTTCATAAATAAACAAAACATGAAAAGCATGAAAAACATTTTAAGATTATTTTTTTTCACAACCATCCTTTTTGTTAATCAACAGGCTAAAGCACAAGCCCGATTTGGGCTAAAAGCGGGCGTTGGTTTATCTGACATTCACGTTAACATTACAGGCGAAGACTCAGATATTTTGGAAGGTGACTATAAAACTAAAAAAATAACTGCATTTCACATTGGCGGAATTGTCGCATTTCCTTTATCCGAAAACTTGAATTTAGAGACCGGATTATTATTCAGCAGAAAAGGTTTTGCCGAAGGCGAAGACTTGGAACCCGGTGAATATGATAGGTACTTCTTATCCTACCTAGAAGCTCCTTTCCACCTAATCTACCACAAGAATCAATTTCAAGTCTTTGCGGGGCCCTACCTTGCTTACGGCCTATCCGGTGTTAATAAATGGAAATATGATGGCAAGGTCGAATTAGAAGATTTAAAACCTACCACAAAGACCATCAATTTAGATGATGATGATGATACTTATTATTTTAATGCCATCGACTATGGGCTTGATTTTGGCGTCGGGTATCAAGTTGGTCCTGTATTACTAAATGCGAGCTACTCCTTGGGCTTAGGCGACATCCAGCCAAAATATGAAGAAACTGGAGACCCCTTGGATCTCGACATTGACATTACAATGAATTACCGAGTATTCTCCATATCCGGTACTTACTATTTTGGGAAAGAAGAATAATATTTAATGATGACTGATTCTTGCCAATAACATAACAGATTCTGGCATCTTTCCTAACGGACACTTAGCTTATTTGCTAGGTGTCCGTTTTTTCCTTTCTTTGTGTAAGCAATGCCTATCCTATTACAAATCAGAGTATTAAACGGCGTAAATTCAATACTTCTTTTTTAGCCCCAACTTCGGTTTTGACGGGTAGATTACATCATTTTTTTGTACCTTCCGGAAAACTATTTTCATGAGAAATTCATCCATTCTCCATCGAACAAATTATTTAGTGTTCCTGCTATTTTTTATTGGATGGCTTGCTCCGACAGGGGCGGGTGCGGTAGTGGCTAGTAAATTTGCACAGGAAAGCAACCATACCTTTCGGCAAAAAAGATGGTCTTTTAAGGAAAAACTTGCATTAAAAATAGCCAAACGAAAATATGCCCATTCCAAACATAGAAAAAAAGGACTCTACAAAATATGGTGGGAATCTTCAAACTGGTGGATATGGGCTTTGCTCCTACTGCTTGGCTTGTTTTTATCCATTCTTTTGGGCATCTTAATTCTTATCCCCATTTTTAAGCAAATGACCTAACTAAGGCTTCGGCAAGAATTATGGTAATGTGGGGAGCATCACCTGTAAGGCTTCCTTGCAATGCCCCTAAAGACAGGGTTTAAAATTAATCATCACCTTCACAATCCACACTACCGGAGCACGTGCTGTTTAGGGGCGGACAATGTTCGTGTAAAAACCCAAGCAGGGAGTCGGCTTTAGCCGCATTTTTTCTATTTTTGTTTAGTCAATCAATGGGGCTAAAGCCCCTTATAGGCTTGCTTCCTGTCCGTGAAAATCTACCTGACTACATATTGTTTTTTTTCATACGACTTGTGTTTGTACAGTAGCTTTCCGAAAATCCCGATAGCTATCGGGAGTATGGTAACCAAATAAAATTTTGTTCCGTGCTTTAATTTCTGGCAACGTGGACTTTTCGGAGCAGACTCTTCTTTCGGTCAATCAATAGGGCTAACGCCCCTTATAAGCTTGCTTTTTGGCGGCAAAAAAACAATCGCAACAGGTACATTCTCCACTATTTAGCACACACGCATAATACGTGAATACATAGATATTGCGAAATACATATTTTTTGGGATTTATTTGGTCTTGGGAATGCCAATCTTTGTACTCATCTAATTACCGCAAAAAACATAAAATATGAGAATGACCTTACGAATTCAACTTGTATTCCTCCTTTTTTCCTTTCCCTTATTTTTATTTGCCCAACCGGCCAATGATGAGTGCGTCAATCCTACGGCCATTAGTTTGATCGTAGGCACAGCCACTTCGGTTGTCCAAGATATTCAAAGTGCTACGCAAAGTGCGACCGCTCCTTCTTGTGAAAGTGGAGCGATTAGCGATGTGTGGTATAGCTTTACGATGCCGGTGGACGGCAATGTCTATATCTCCGGAGACTATTTTGATGGCTTTGCCTTATATGATGCATGTGGGGGGACAGAATTGAGCTGTTTTTACAACAAAGGCTTCCTATTTTCATTGACAAACGGAGTCAGCTACCGGCTTAGAGCTTGGCGACAAAATGCCCATCCGGGTAGTGTCAATTTTACTATCCGGCCTTTTGCGCAAGCGGCCAATGATGAGTGCAATAGTGCTACGCCTATTAGTCTGGCAGAAGGTACAGCCACTTCGGTTGCCCAAGAAACTCAAGGTGCTACGCAAAGTGCCAACAATCCTTCCTGTGAAGGCGGAGCAATTAACGATGTGTGGTATAGTTTTACGATGCCGGTGGATGGCAATGTCTATATCTCCGGAGACTATCTTGATGGCTTTGCCTTATATGATGCGTGTGGAGGGACAGAATTGAGCTGTTTTAACCATAAAGGCTTCCTATTTTCCTTGACAAGCGGAACCAGCTACCGGCTTAGGGCTTGGCGAAGAAATGCCTATCCGGGTAGTGTCAATTTTACTATCCGGCCTTTTGCGCAAGCGGCCAATGATGAGTGCGTCAATCCTACGGCCATTAGTTTGACCGTAGGCACAGCCACTTCGGTTGCCCAAGAAACTCAAGGTGCAACGCAAAGTGCCACCAATCCTTCCTGTGAAGGCGGAGCGATTAACGATGTATGGTATAGCTTTACGATGCCGGTGGACGGCAATGTCTATATCTCCGGAGACTATCTTGATGGCTTTGCCTTATATGATGCGTGTGGAGGGACAGAATTGAGCTGTTTTAACCATAAAGGCTTCCTATTTTCATTGACGAACGGAACCAGCTACCGGCTTAGGGCTTGGCGAAGAAATGCCTATCCGGGTAGTGTCAATTTTACTATCCAACCTTTTGCGCAGATTTTGAATGATGATTGTGCGGCGGCTGCCCCCGTTTCCATAAGTACCACTTGTACAGGGGCTACCCAAAGCGTAGAGCTCAGGGGTGCCACCCAAAGCAGTAGCACACCGAATTGTGAAAATAGTCCCTTTACAGATGCGTGGTTTGTTTTTGACTCCCCGATAGATGGAGATATTTTAGTCAAAAATGCAGACTTCTTTGATAAGTTTGCCTTTTATGATGGATGTCCACAAACCCCGGCTGACCTAGCCAACCCATTGGCCTGCTTCTCATCCAATGGCACCCTATCCGGAGTTACATTTGGGCAAACTATATACCTTCAAGTCTTTAGAAAGCAACAATATCCCGGTCAAGCTTCTTTTTGCCTTGAAGGGGCTTATGCTGTTGCCGACCCCGGCGCAGAGACTTGCGCAAGCGGAACCGTAACCATCGACAATACAAACCATAATCAATGGGTGCCTATATTAGACGGAAGCGGTAAACTCATCGCATCGCTCCGGGCAAACGGGGAAGATCTAGGGGCGACTACAGCAGAAGTTTATATAGGGGCTAATCCCGTAAGTACTTACTTGGGGCAACCTTACTTACGTCGAAAAATCATCATCACTCCCACCAATCAGCCGGCCAACAACGTGTCTGTCAGATTATATCTTTTGCAAAACGAGTTGGATGATTTGGTAAACGCAGATGGCAATCTAAACAATATCTCAGAACTGGAAGTAGTCAAAAATAGTCAGTCGGGATGTTCGACAACCTATGACGGTACGGGTGACTTTCTATTAACTGCCGGACAAGCTTATGGTAGTGATTATTCGCTTCAATTTGATGTCAATAGTTTCTCCAGTTTTTTTCCGAGTAGTGTAAGTTTGGCTCCGTTGCCTGTTGAGTTGGTTCGATTTGCAGGAGAATCGTCCGGAGCAACCAATCGACTCCAATGGGTCACAGCAAGCGAAGAAAATACGTCCCACTTCGACATTGAATACAGCACCGACGGATTAAGGTGGGAATGGATAGGCCAGCGTCAAGCTCATGGCCATACCCGGCTAGAGCAGACCTATCATTTTAGTCATCGCCCCCCCACCCAACTTAGTTATTACCGGCTCAAGATGGTGGACTTCGATGGAAAAACGGATTACTCCCAGATAATAGCCGTATCAAATACCCATCAAACGGGCGTGGTATTGACCCCAAATCCTACCAAGGATGAAGTTCGATTAGATACTAAGCAGGTGATACATCAAGTTGAAATTATAGATGTTTTTGGACGTATTCTTGCGAAAAAAACAGGGGATAATCTTCGCCATTTGAATGTCTCTATGTTAAACACAGGGATATACTATCTCCGAATCAACCAAAACCAAATAGTCCGTTTTTCAAAAATTTAAGTGAACGCCCCTGCATAACCCTAACACCAGATTTTTATTTATTCCTTCAGCTCGGGAAATGGTTTTTACTATTTCCTGAGCAATTTTATCCACGAACCATATAGTTAGACAAGCGCCATTCTAATCAATAAGCAATTGATATTCAGCCGGTTATATGTTTTAGAAGATAAAAATTCAGTAAGGGCTCAGTCGGGTTTTGTCCCTTACTTTTCGATAAATACCGCAGTGACTTGACTTAAGAAAAATTGTAACTATTTAGGTACCCACTATTTTGTTCAAAAAATGCCCTTTTTGCGCCTGTTTTTGCTAAAATTTTCTCACGT
>JALVCY010000124.1 GCA_027009605.1 Saprospiraceae bacterium | reverse complement strand
AGGCAAAGATAAGACCTTGCTAAATATCATTCAAATTGATATTATTTATATTAGTATTGATTTGTTCTATGTCAAAGGTAGGGAGAGATTATTCTATTTAATCAGGTGGCTTCTTTTTGATTCAATCTTAATTTTGGGGGCGGTTATATATCGGCGGCTACAGTTGTCTAGATTATTGTCTAGTGAATTGGTGACTGAAGTCGCCGTTACAACAGAATACCGAAATTTTAATCCATGTCTTTTGGGTTTCTATTCTCTTTATCCCTACCTTGAGCCGTCTTTTTTGTAACCAAAATCTGTAACTATTTAGGGCCTCCCTATTTTGGTCAAAAAATGCCCTTTTTTAAATAGGAGCACCTAAACCGTTACCAAAATCTAAAGAAAGCTCATGTCAAAAATTACTTCATTATTTGTTACACGGCTTTATCATGCGAAGTTGTCGGAGCTTGGAGAAGCGCCGGATCCGGAAGAACTAGAAAAATCTTGTTTGAGTATTGCGGCCGATGACGTAGCCGGTCAGCAATGGTGCGAGGAGAATAACTTTGCCGGTTATACCAGTTATGCGTCCTTGGATGATTTGAGATACTGGTTTCCTATCTTTGTGGATTTGGTGGAGCTGCTGGATAAACATGTCGCCGCTTTTGTAGAGGATCTCCAATGGGATTTGAATGGGAAGAAGATTGTACTGGATTCTATATGGATTAATATTTTGCCGAAAGGCGGCATCCATACTTCCCATATACACCCCAATAGCGTCATTAGTGGCACAACCTACGTCGCAGTGCCCAAAGGGGCGAGTTCGATTATGTATGAAGACCCGCGCCTTAGCATGATGATGGCCGCCCCTACTCGTAAAGTAGATGCCCGTGAAGATATGCAGAGCTTCTACTACGTCAAACCCAAGGCGGGAGATATCTTACTTTGGGAAAGCTGGCTTCGCCATGAAGTGACGATGAATATGGCTCAAGAAGAACGTATCAGCGTGAGCTTTAATTATGCTTGGGAATAGGGGTGCTTGGGTGTTTTAACTTCGTTATTCGTATTCTATTCGTTGAAAAAGTTGATTCGCTTGCAAGCTTCGCTAGTTGAAGAAGTTGAAACGTTCGCCTTCGGCTCTCTGGTTGAGACTTGTCCTTCGGACTTATTCTGCCTACGGCGATCAAATTGCCCTTCGGGCGTTCAATTTGTGCTTCGCACGTTCAACTGCCTACGGCGTTCAAGGGGGGGCTTGGCTGCTTAGTCGTTACACCGCTATACCGTTGGTTGCCTACGGCGATCAAATTGCCCTTCGGGCGTTCAATTGCCTTTGGCGTTTAGGTCACAAGAGTTTTTGGTCGCCCGTCTATGAACCGTTGAGTTGACTCCTAAAAGTATTCTGATGTAAAATCACCAAATCATATTTTGTTTTGAGATTTTGTTCAATCGTTGAGTCTGCCTAAAAGTCCACTCCGCCAGAAATTAAAGCGATGAACAAAATTTTATTTGGTTACGATACATAACTTTCCAAAAGTTTTAAACTTTTGGAAAGTTTTAAAAGAAACCAAATAAAAATTTTGTGGGCTCAAGAACAAACTACTGCATTTGACTTTTCGGAGTAAGCCCACCGTTAAACCGTAATACCGCTATACCGTTCATTGCCTACGGCGTTCAAGGGGTAAGAGCTCTTGGCTGCTTTGCCGTTATACCGTTATACCGTTCATTGCTTCACCATACGAATGGTCTTTTGGGCACTACCGGCAGTAATTCTGCAGTAGTAAATACCGGCTGCTAATGGAGTGGTATTGATACTGATGTGGTGTTCGCCCGGTTCATATTTATCATCGGCCACGTGTAGAACCATGCTGCCCATGGCGTCAAAAATTTGGATGACGGTGCGGGTTCTAGTTTCTGCGGTAAAGACTACTTCCGGGTGGCTTTTGAAAGGGTTTGGAGTAATCGTCGCCGTCATGGTCGTTCCGAATATTTCTTGATTACCAACCGTATCACAAGGAGATAGGATAGGCAAATGCTGGAAATTATCAAACAGTAAGTCGTCAATAGTTCCTTGCGGAACTTCAAACCAATCTTTTAAAATGGAGCCATAAAGTGATCTGAAATCATATTGCATGGGTACGCCTTCGTTTTGACTGACGGTCGGGGAGATGGTCGGGCTGTTGCCCAATACACCGGGTACTACGCATTCACCAAAGAGGAAAGAAGGCGCCGCCGTACCATGGTCTGTACCAAAACTACCATTGGAGCGGATGCGACGACCAAATTCGGTGTAAGTCATCCCCAATACTTTTTTAGAAAAACCTTGTGCCTTCATGTCTGTCTGAAAGGCATGGATGGCGTCCGATAATTCTTTGAGTAAGTCGGCATGATTGCCCAAAGTGGTATCGGCTGCATCGGTTTGATTGGAGTGATTGTCAAATCCACCCATGGTCGCATAATACACTTTGGTTTGGGAGCCTCCGCTGATGAGCAGGGCGATATTGCGCAACTGGTTGCCCAAATTGGTGTCCGGATAAGTTAGGCTGAGCGTACCTTGGTTGGCCTTGGCTTTGACGATGGTAGAGTATTGATTACTTTGGTTGATGGTCTGGCGCAAAAAAGATAGTTCATCTCCATACGGGCTATCCGGAGCAGGAGATTGTGCACCTAAAGGCAAAGAGCTATTGTTGAATGGGTCTTCTACCGGATAGCTGTAATTGACGCTGAGACCTTGGCAGACTTCTGATACTTGAGAAATCATGGTCACCGCAATTGGATCCAAGGTGTCTGCGTTGGGGTATCCGTCCGGGTAGCCCGGATAAGTCAAATCCATCCATCGCCCCAACCAACCGGAATCTACATAAGTCGCTGCCGCAGAAGCAGAGTTGTAAATATCGGTAGAACGAAAATGCGAACGGTTTTGATCCGGATAACCAATGGACTGAACAATGCCCAGGAGTCCATCATCAAAAAGTTTTTTTAGTCCCAAGGCCGAAGGGTGAAATCCACCGGTTGCATTGCCCGCAAGGATTTTATTTTTGGGGATGATGATATTGCTCCGGACATTGGCTAGATTGTCGTATTGATCCAATGGGATGAAGGTATTGAGTCCATCGTTTCCACCATTTAGAAAAATAACCACTAAAATCCGGTCATTATTAGGCCCATCCTTACCCATCAAAAGGGTATTGCCGATAGATTGAATTTGAAGGCTGTTGAAGGCTATCGGGGCAGTGGCCACGGTGATACCTGCTTTTTTTAGAAAATCTCTGCGTTTCATTTTTTTTTCTGTTTTAGGTTTGGATTTGGGTTAACTCAATTGATATTCCGGAAGGATACTAATCACGTATAGCAAGTCTTTTATTTGGTCTTCGATGGCCTTTTTGAGTGTGGCATCATTGGGATTGTCCAAATAATTATTGTATTCGGTCGTCCACTCAAAATCCGGCAAACCCGGAATCAGTACGCCCTTTAAGTATGTTTTTTGGTTTTCCGTAAGGGGCATCGGGAGCATTATCTTGGCAAATTCTGCCACTACTTGATTCGGGTCATCGGGCTGGTCTAGGCTTTGCAGCAAATCAATGGGTTCTATTTTGAACGTTAAACCATTATCTTCGTAGCCATAGACGAGTCCCCCGCTAACCTGACGGCGAAATTCTAAAGTGACCGAATTTATCCAAAGTCGATAATAATTGGGCGTTTGATAATAAGCCTTCCAGCCGGCCACAGAAGGCGGTAGAAAATATTCCATGCCGAATTCGGCAGAAAAGTAAAAGACATATTCCAGCCACTTGCTCCGGGTGGCCAAATCCGTGGGCCGGGTGGTCTCCAATTGCTTCAGTAGGGACAGACTGTAATCCAAAGGATTCTTAATGACGCAACCCATACTCAAGGTGTCATAAAAATGTTCACTTTTAAGTAGGGTTTCCAAGACGGGTTGGACATCGTATTGATTGGCAATTAGTATTTGCGCAAGCGGCTCAATGACCTTTTGCTCAACCGTCGAGTTAATGTCATAATATACAAACCACCGGTATAGTTTGCGTACTAAAAAACGAGCCACTTCTGCTTGCGCAAAAATAATATCAATCACATCTTTATACTCATCGGCGTCATTGTTTGCAATAGAAGCACTACCAAAGTGGGCAGACATGGTTTTCGTCGATGAATCATGCAAGTCACTGTAAAAAGTGACGGTGAGTGGCTCATCTATGCTATAAGACCAATCATTTTCGACTTGCCAACCTGTAAAGACTTTGGCCAATGCTTGCACATCTTGCTCCGTATAATTAGTGTAGTCGCCGGGCCCAATCAAAGGCCCTTTGCCAATCGTGAATAATTCTAATAATTCCCTAGCAAAATTCTCATTAGGCTCTTCCGCAATATTCTCATTGCCATTGAGATAAAAAAGCATGGCTGCATCGACTGTAATATCTTTGGCCAATTGCTTAAAATTACCGACCGCATTAGCTCGCAAGAGCTTGATGTAGCGATAGAGAGCGTTGGGCTCGTCAATATCTCCGGTGACAAAGTGATTGTGCCAAAAAAGCGTCATTTTTTCATGGATGGAAACAGCTTCATCCATCATTAAGCCGAATTGCCAAGCACGCAATGATTCATGACGGTATTGGTATTGCTCCAATTCGATACCATCGATAAACGGCATGTTGAGCCAGCTGGCACCAACCGGAACATTCGGGTCATCTGTGTAGTAAGGATTGACCGGTACGCCCGGTGGGTTAGGAGTAGCCATTAATGCAGTGATGGTGGCATCCATACCGTTGGTAACTGCATTTTTTATCAAATCATACGTGGGGCCAAAAGTCGCCCGTCGTAGCAAATGCCCCGCTTCTTGAAAAGTCCAAGGCCCGGTATAAGGCATGATTCCTTT
>JALVCY010000123.1 GCA_027009605.1 Saprospiraceae bacterium | reverse complement strand
GTAGGAAATCCGAACGGCCAAGACGAAGGGAATCCCCCGCTTCCGACGCAAGCGCAGGATTGGAATTCCACCCGGAGCAATAAGACGTCGAAGACCACTCGAGTAGGAAATCCGAACGGCCAAGACGAAGGGAATCCCCCGCTTCCGACGCAAGCGCAGGATTGGAATTCCACCCGGAGCAATAAGACGTCGAAGACCACTCGAGTAGGAAATCCGAACGGCCAAGACGAAGGGAATCCCCCGCTTCCGACGCAAGCGCAGGATTGGAACTCCACCCGGAGCAATAAGACGTCGAAGACCACTCGAGTAGGGAATCCGAACGGCCAAGACGAAGGGGGCAAAACTCCAGGCAGCAACAATAATGGAAACTAAATTGAATTAGCCCAACTTGATAAAATTGTCAAATAAAGTTAATAAAAGCAGATAGTTTAAAAATGAGTGAGATACGACACATCTTTCCAAAGTGATTTTGGTGAGCTAAAAAATAGAGCACGAAACACAAGCAGAAGTACAACAACCTGCCAAGAAAAAGTCCTACTTCCAATCAATTCTTCGTGCGGACGGTATGGCTCACCGATCTCTTCGCCCATTTTGCATCTTCTGTCATGGATCGCTAAGCACGGAGCGAAGCGCAGTGATTGGTGAGTCAAAAAATAGAGCACGAAACACAAGCAGAAGCACTGCTTCCTGCCAAGAAAAAGTCCCACTTCCAATCAATTTTTCGTGCGGACGGTATGGCTCACCGATTTCTTCGCCCATTTTGCACTTCTGAAGTGGATCGCTAAGCACGGAGCGAAGCGTAGTGATTGGTGAGCCAAAAATGGAGCACGAAACACAAGCATAAGCACTGCTTCCTGCCAAGAAAAAGTCCTACTTCCAATCAATTCTTCGTGCGGACGGTATGGCTCACCAATCCTTTAAGCCCCTATCGCCCCAAAAAGTAATGAACCCCAATAGAATAATTAAAAGGCTTAAAAGGCAAAAACTCTACATTTTGATAGGTTTTTTCTCCTCTTTTTGTATTCTGTGGGCGAAGGATATTAGTAAAACTCTTGCTGGCGGAGACTGAAATCTCATATTTGTCCAGGATGCGGTATTTGAGTCCGCCAAATCCAACAGCACTAAGCCTATGAAAAAGGCGAGTGGATTTATTTTTTACGATGTATGTAGTTGACGAATACCTACCCTCATGATAGCGGACTATTCTTTTGTAAGAATTATATCGGGCAAAGATTGGGGTTTTGATTTTGCCCCCACCAAATACTCTTAGGTTTTTGAATAGTTCATAGTCAATTTCTATGGGGATAAAGAGATTTGCTACGGTAATCTCATTGTTTCTATCCCATGGGGCATGGAGTCCATAGGGTGAGATGTTAGCGTTTAGGTAAGAGCTGCTTGTTAGGGTGTCCAGCTTGGTCGTGCCGATATACTTGGTGGTTAGATCGACTTTCGTAAAAATAGTATTGGCATAATAAATCGAAGCATCCACCCCTATACCGGTCACCAAGTTGATTTTTGAATGGATGGGGATATGGGCGAGTCCATAGAGTTTTAGCCCTTTTCCTGCTTGGGAGTAGGTCGTTGTCAGGTTAATATCCCGGGAGTCTTGGAAGGTGGTGAGTGTTGAGTCGTAACTGAAAAAATCATAACGGGTGTCTATCGTGGTTTTCGTTCCATTGATGTTGACGGTTTTTAGGAAGTCCACATTAAAGCCAATGGAATATTTAATTTGACCGAAAATGGGGGTGGCAAAAGAAAGAATAGAAAAGAAAAGGATGGTTAGAAAGGTGTAATTTTTTTTCATCTTGTTGAGTGTTTATAATTAATAAGAATCCAAAAGTACCTTGTTAATCCATCAAACTCAAATTACAGATTTTTTTTAACTAATATTTAACCACAAAGGAGTGATGTTGTACGGTTTTGTTAAAATTAATAACTTATTCCAGAATGATTTGCCTAGGTATTACAACGGTGAGTTTACTCCTAAAAGTCGAGAGTAGTGGTTTGTTCTTAAGACCACCAAATTTTATTTGGTTTCTTTATGAAAACCCTAAGTGGTGAAGCTCATATAAAAAAGAGTATTTTTTCGCCGAATGGTAACTACAAAATAATAGCGCTGAATAATTGTATTTGCTTGGTATGGAGAAAAAAAATGACTAGTACTTTTGTAAATCATTGAGCCTTAATCATTTACATTTTAATAATGACTTCGCTCCGAAAAGTATTTTGAAGCCAAACCATCAAATTTTATTCCGTTTGGAGATTTTGTTGAGCTTACTCCGAAAACTCAAGTGCGGTGGTTTGTTCTTGAGACCATAAAATTTTATTTGGTTTTCCCTTTTATTTTAACCCACTAAATCTCCCTAAGAAGGGTCCCGATAGCTATCGGGATATGGTAAACCAAATAAAATTTTGTTCATCGCTTTGATTTTTGGCGGAATGGACTTTTCGGAGCGGACTCATTGTTCAACTGTTCAATCGAAAGCACCGGTAATCAACAAGTTATACAAATCCAACAGGATTTTTGCGCAAGCAGGAACGAATCGACAAGAATAATTGTTCTCTCTTACGGATTGCATCCCACCAATAGGGGCGTCAAAACAACAAAAAGAAAATGAAAAAAGTCATTTCTACAGAGAGATTGCCGATTAAAATGTGGCTGGAAGAGCTGGATGAAGCCACTTTTACGCAAGTGAAAAACCTAGCGAACTTACCTTTTGCGTATAAGCATATACCGATTATGCCGGATAGCCACGTTGGATATGGGATGCCGATTGGAAGTGTTTTGGCGACCCGGGACGTGGTAGTGCCCAATGCCGTGGGGGTGGATATTGGCTGTGGCATGTGTGCACAAAAGACGTCGTTGGTTAGTTTGAGCCCGGATCAATTGCAATCCATCGTGAAGGCGGCACGTCAGACCATTCCGGTAGGGGCGACTTGGCATCAACAGGATCAGGACAAAAATCTAATGCCTACAGGACACAAAAAATTAAAAATAGTTAGAAAAGAATATGCCCAAGCTCTAAAACAATTGGGCTCTTTGGGTGGGGGCAATCACTTCATCGAAATTCAAAAAGGCTCAGATGGGCACATTTGGGTGATGATTCACTCGGGGAGTCGTAATTTGGGCTACAAGGTCGCCAATTATTATAACGAAAAGGCCAACAAGTTAAACGAACGCTATTACTCGCAAGTGACCGCTAAGATGGATTTGGCTTTTTTGCCCTTGGAAACACCGGAAGCTAAAGACTACCTTGCGGAAATGGAGTATTGCGTGGAGTTTGCTTTGGCCAATCGAAAACTTATGATGCGTAGAATGATGGAAGCGATAGAGTCCGTTGCCGGAAAATTTGAAACTGAGCCGATCATCAATGAGTCTCATAATTTTGCGGCGTGGGAAAAGCATTTTGGTAAGCAGGTCTTAGTTCACCGCAAGGGGGCGACCCGGGCATTCAAAGGACAATTGGGGATGATTCCCGGGTCTCAAGGCACTCAATCTTATATTGTTCGGGGCTTGGGGAATAAGGACAGCTTTAAGTCTTGTTCTCATGGAGCGGGCCGGAAGCTGAGCCGCCGGCAAGCTCAAAAGCAATTGGATTTGAAGGCGGAAATAAAACGGTTAAATGACCAAAATATAGTTCATGGCATGCGCAATACCAAGGATTTGGATGAAGCCCCCGGCGCCTACAAAGACATCAACGAAGTCATGGATAATCAAAGAGATTTGGCTAAAATCGTCGTAGAATTGAAGCCTTTGGCGGTGATAAAGGGCTGATAGAGACCATAATTTTGCAAAAAAAGAAAAAAAATGAGCTATAAACTATTTTTCAATAGATTGATGTTCAGTTGGTTATGTATTAGTAATAAAAATATGTAAGTTTTTTTTATTTATTTCTGAGAGAAAGCGTTCACATTTTCTGCTGCTTTGGGATTGTATTGTTAGAATTCCTATAGTAGGAGGTTATACACAGATCAAATGGATGTGTGTATAATCGTTTGGAATGGTGGGAGTCTATAGTTATTTGTATTGTGCAAAGAGTGACACCCTAGTTAAGAAAAACGCTGTAACTCGATGTCCAAGCAGTTTCAATATTGTTGTCTAAATGTAGGCTCCCCAACCAAACAAAAGAATTCCGAACGCGAAGTTTTTGTGCACTTTAAAAGCACATTTAATTTTATTAAAATGAGTTTATCCGTGGACTGGGCGTAGCCCCCTTACCATTTTCTTTGGGGAGTTTGGTGGGGGGCTTTGCCATTTTTGAGCTATTCCTTACTTCGCAGCTCTCAACTCCTGTAAAGCAAAGTAGCTTTCTCGTTGGTACTTCCGAATTCATTCGGGAGCCGGCGAGCAACCTTTTTTCAGCCAAATAAATTTGGCTCTACCAAGCGCCTTTTTAGCCAAATAAATTTGGCTCTACCAAGCGCCCCAAACAGTTTTCCACATCCAAAGTAACGGCTGTATTAACTGCCGATGTAGCAAATGAGCGAAGCCAATTTGCGCCACGAGCCCTTAAGAGAAAGTAGATTCGGCGTTTTTTTCCTAGGTCTCTACCGGGTGGGTCAGTTTTCGATGATTAAGGTGGGTCAGTTTTCAATGATTATCTACAATGCCATTTTTGAGCTATTCCATACTTCTCAGCTCTCAACTCCTGTAAAGCAAAGTAGGC
>JALVCY010000122.1 GCA_027009605.1 Saprospiraceae bacterium | reverse complement strand
CAAGGAGTCTTGGCCAATATCGACCGAAGCCACAATAAATGTAATAATCTCATCAATTCTCTAAACGCACTATTCATCTAGTAGATTTAGCCAAATTCGCAATGATTGGCTCTGTTTTTTTTTTTTTCTTAAATGATACTAACTTTTTAATCTCATTTTTTACCGAATCGCTGTCATTTTTTACTTTTATTGTCGCTAACGGCCACTTGTAAGCGTAGTGCGGGTTTCAACGCACTTTCCTTTCAAATAACCACTATCGTTGTTCATTTTTCATTCGTTTTAATTAACCACTTCGTCCCGCATTACGTTTACAAATTGTTGGCGGTTCGTACTTTATTTTCTTAATTCTAAAAGTGCTTCGTATGGGTCTCCTTCTAATCCAAGCTCATAAGCAAAAGCAGGCTCAGTTTTATAACCTTGTTCTTTCAATTCAATGATTCGCTTTCTAAATTCGTGTCCTTTTTCTTGAAGAATTTTATATTCGATTATCATGTGTCTATAGCCACGTTGTTGATTCGTAGGAACATTCTGTCCAAAAATTTCTATCTCGAAATCGTCGACAAAGAAATTGCAAACTATGGCTAAAGAACCTTGCGATGAATTCTCCCAAAGTTTAAAGTTATTCTTATTTTCAAACTTCTCTTTCAGTTGTTTCCTAAAATAATCTGCATCTGTAAAATGGCAAACAATATCTAAATCACTATTCTCAATATCAATATTAATCGGAATAGTACCAATCAAAACTGGGTCAAATTCTTTAAGTGATGATAATATTTTATTTTTAGTTAGAATTTCATAAGCCTCCTTTTGCTTTTCAGTTCCAGCTTTTAAATAATCAATATTCTTAAAATTAATCTTCATTCTATTCTTATTCAGTTTACTACTCTTTGATAACGATTAGTTTTCAGCAGGTCTCGTTATTCTATGACCGCCAACTCGTTTATCCCCCCACCTTCCCAATCCAAACCTTCCACAATTCACCACCTTCCGGCGAAGGAGTATATTTTTGCGCAAGCATATATAAGTTGTTCAAAATCAATGGGGTAGCAGTCCTGCATCCCCTAAACAGTGCACAAATTAAAGAAAAAATTGAAAAAAAACAATATTTTGCGCAAGCAAATAACAAAAACCGACAATTTTACTCATCTAGTGACAAACTATCTAAAGGACTCATAACATATAATCAAGCATAGCTAACCGTTTGTAACCGTTATTAACCGTTATTAACCGTTAATATCTTTTTGGATGATGCGATTGCTCCGATAGGGATGAGTTTTGAAATAATCTTATAATATGCCGGATTTAATTACGATGGAATGGCTTTTTTCTGAAATGTCGAAGAAAAAACAAAAACCCGTAACTCCAATAGAGCTACGGGCTTAGTTTATTCTTAACTTTCCAAAAGTTAAAAACTTTTGGAAAGCTAAATTAAAAACTCATCAATGCTTAAGAATCGTCATAGGCAAACACCTGGCCGTCGGACAAGGCGAACAATTAGCCGGTGCGTCATAAGCCGCTACTTTCGTATGGGTAATGGTATTATCATTGACGTAAGTCGCTGTCACATCCACGCCGCTCGCTCCGTCCGCCGACAAGCCGGTCAAGGTAAATATTTCGGTGCCTTCGGTATTGGCAATGGTAAAGGTCTGAGTATGACCACCGGCAGAAATAGTAATACTTTCCCCTGCCGTCGCATTGGCATACGTTACGGTCACCGCTACAGAATAGGTATTGCTCACGCCTTCACAAGCACTTGGAGTCGCTAAATTGACCGTAATTTCCGGCGGACAATCCATGGCCGTTACCGGATAATTTTGGGAGTTGCTACATCCCCCCGGCAAGGTGACGGTAACGGTGTAATTCACGTCTGCGGCGGGATTGCACACTTCCGGTTTTTCGATGGTTGGGTCATCCAAGTAAGTGGTTGGAGACCAAGATATGGTCGCATTTTGCAATTCCGGTGGCAGATTCAAATCCAACGTTTCGCATCCGGTCTTGCAGACTTGTGTCGCCGCATAAGGACCGAAATTAATACCGGCAGGCTGGAAAATCTTCTTGGTATAGACATTCGTGCACGCCCCCGTATTTTGCGTAAGCTTTAAGGACACCGGCCCGTTATCGGTCGCCCCCGGATTCAGGTGAACGGTCAACGTATTTCCCGAAAGGGCAATCGTACCCGCCGAAGAAGGCACTAAGGCAAATTGATTGGCCGTCGTCTCATTACAAACAGCTACATTCAAATCATCGCCCGGACAAAGCGTAATCTCATCATCCAAAGCATCAAAATAAGCGGGAATAAATCCATCCATTAACTTTTCTGCTGTTTTGCAGTTACAAGCCGATGTATAGGTCTGCCCCAAAATCATCGGACACGCCTTGTCCGCTGGAATATCCATGCACATAGTAATCGTGACCGTATCTCCGGATAAGACATTGACATTGTGGTCTGTACCGGCTAGCTCCGGATCAAAGCTATCCAAGACTCCGTTGCCGGAAATATCTTCAAACCATCCTACATGAACATTCCCCGAATAATCAGGCCCCGGATTGACCAAATCAATTTCGTAACAAATACTTCGAGTCCCCGCCGAATTAATACACGCTTCAGTCGCTCGAATATCCGCTGTTGCCAAAGGTGGCCCCAAGGTCAAGAAAATGTATGGATTGATACTGTTTTGGACATTGACCCCACAGACACCGCCGGAAGTACAATTCACTCCCGCCACAAAACTCTTAATATCCATGCCGACTTGGATAGAACCACAAGCTTCGGACTGGCCTTGCGTTGCCGAAAATTTAAAAGAAAATTGCTCCCCGGGCAACAACTTAGGCGCATCAAAACAGACCACCATATCGTCTCCAACTTGAGTGGCGGTGACGGTTTGGGGCGTGTAACTTGGATTGCTAAATACCACAGAACCAGGCTGATAGGTCAATTCCGACGGTATCGTCAAACAAACCGTTACACTATCTGAAGTCGGATGATTACTTACATTCAAGGCGGTCACACTAAACTCATTGGAATTGGCCCCACAATAGGCAATTTCCGGATTGGCAAAGGTCAACAATTGGGCATTGTCGGCCGGGTCAGCTCCTTGCAGAATGACCGGTGGAGATTGGACTTCGCCTGTCGTCAAAGGTGTCGCACTACAAGGATCATTCGCCAATGTCTCCGTCGTCAATACAGACCCGGACAAAAACTGATCGCACAAGGTCGCTGCTCTAAACCGGATAGCTACCTTATTACTATCCAAACTCGAATTGACGCCGGGCAATCCATTGGCATGAATGTTTGCGTGCCAAGTATCATCCGAGAATTCAAAATGATTGCCATTGATAATATCAGGATCCGGCATCGCATGCCACGTATTATACAATTCGCCGGCATAGGAATATTCCCAAGTACCGGATTGTACTTGCAGACCTTGCGGAATATCTACGTTGACATTCAAATTAACCAAGGTCAATAATTTTACATTTTTAATCAAAAATCCAAGCTCTATCTCATCGCATAATTCGGGCTTGGGTGCAGCTGCATCGGGCAATACCCAAGAAGTTTGCAAGTCCGCTTCTCCCGATAAATAAGAGTAACAAATCTCCGCTCCGGTGCATCCTTCCCCTTTTCCCGCAAGGGCTGTCATTACATTGGCAGGGGCGCAGCCTCCCGAGAAATGGGTACAAATAGTCGGTGGCGTATCCGCCGGATCCGGACAAAATAACAGCGTAGTCCCCAGCTTAATTTTTGTACATTCGCCTTCCGCCAAGTCCGGCAAATTGACACGATAGGTCTCTACTCCGGTGGAGTCAGTTTGTTCCAAAGTGAAAGTCAAAGCATTACCGGTAGAGTCTTTGACAGAAACCAAAGTCACACTAGGCGGTATCTCAATATTCGCCATCACTCCCGTAATCCCCGAAACACCCCCCGGTGGCGGCGCGGTCGCACAGACTTCCAAGATGACTTCTTCCACCGATGTACCGGGCACACCTGAAGCAATCAAATTCGTACCGCTTACATTCGTTGCGGCTAGCTGCGATGTGCCTTGGCGTTGGTCGTTAATAATGACATCCGCCGAAGTATCTTGGAAAGTATGAATCCCATCAGGCAACAAAGCTTCGTACCAGTTGCCAGGTATAGGATTGCCGCCGGCATCCACCCGGATATACCGGTTTGGATATAGGCTTGGGTTATTGGTTGCAGTATTGTAAGTATTGCCCATGTAGCGGCAAGAACTGGGCTCGCCGACTAAATATTCCCAATCATACATCATCTGATAACCGTTGATCGGTGCCACATCCGGACACAACATACAAAGGTCATACGTCAATATCATGGAATCTTGCGTCATTCCCAAACCCACTCCAAAAGGTGTCACTCCGGCATTTTTAAGGTCAAAATCTACCGTGCCGTAAGTGCCGGAATTGACCGCACAGAAGGTGTCCACACAGGCTAAATTGTCCGTTCCATTTACCGAAATAGGAGACATAACTCCGTTAATATCAGTCACTTGTGCGTTGCCGCAAAAAGAAGCCGGCTTGTAAATGGGGACTTGTACATTTTTAATATTAACCAAAGGTCTGAACTCGTCGGCAAACCATCCATTGGGTATTGTCGCATCAAAAGTAAAAGTATGTTTGGCAGAGCCGCCACAATCATCAATGGTAACTTCGGATTTGCCGGTAACATCTCCGGGTATGGTGGTTTCCATGATTGGAGATTGCCCGCAAGTCCCCGCCAAATAACTGTAACAACCCGAAGTATTCGGATCCAATTTGTAGGCAGTAGAACTCAACAAAACTTTAAAGACATGCTCCGGAACTACCGGGGTCAAGCTGGCATCCAAGGTGCCATTTGCTTCTTCCACCTGACGCGCCAAGACC
>JALVCY010000121.1 GCA_027009605.1 Saprospiraceae bacterium | reverse complement strand
AGTGAGAGATGAGTAGTGAGAGATGAGTAGTGAGTGGTGAGAGATGAGTAGTGAGTAGTGAGTGGTGAGTGGTGAGTAGTGAGTGGTGAGTAGTGAGTGGTGAGAGATAAGTGGTGAGTAGTGAGAGATGGGTAGTGAGTCTGTGCGTCCCGACAGCTGTACGGAAGCGGGAACTAAATCTGTGAAAATCTGCGGGAATTAAATCTGCGTACATCTGCGGGAAGTAAATCTGCGGGAATCAAATCTGCGTACATCTGCGGGAAAAAAATCCGCGCAAACACCCGGAAATAATCCGTCAATCTTCTAAATGCAAGGCAAAACGTTTGATGAAGTCGGCGATATGCGGATTGGCTTCATAAAGCTTATCGTATCTCTCCTTACGGGTAAGAATTTTCTTTTTGAGCTGCTCTTTAGGTTTTACCGCAAGGGAAGTATCCAACTCAAACTCTAAGGTCAAGCGGCTGTATTGCATCTGCTTACGCAAAAACTCCATTAATTCCCGTTGTTGCTTGATGATTTGCTCATCATAATCACCTCCTACACGAACGATAATGGTTTTTTGCTCCAATCTGGGAATGGCCCGCAACAGGACTTGTCTGACCGAGTCCGACTCTAATTTTTCAAGATAGGCCTTCCAAGACGTGCGCAAGACTTCCTCATTGAGTAATGGCTTTCTCTCTTTATCCTTGGCTATTTCTTGCTCGGCTTCGGCTTCAAAAGCACTCAGACTTAATGCTGCCGAAGGAACTACCGTTTCTTTGGGGGCCGGTGTAGCTGCCGGCTCCGCCCCTGATGGATGGGTCGGTTTTTGATAGGCTGCTGTGGACTCTTTGACTTCCACCACGGGAGATTCGGGCTTCTTCTCTTCTGATGCCGGCTTGGAAAGCGGAGACTTTACCTGTCCTGCTTCAGGCTTTTTTTTTTCGGATGGCGCTAATTGAGCTTGGGTTACAGCTTGATTGATATAATTCAATTTGATTAGAGCCAACTCCACATGAAGGCGTTTATTGCGAGCCATTTTGTAAGCCGTATCTGCGGTATTGATGATATTCATCGCAGACAAGACAAAAGAAAGTGGGGTCGCAGCGGCTTGTTCGTGATACCGCTGTGCCAATTTATCTCCGACATTTAACAGACCCACTGTTTTAGGATCTTTGCTGACCAACAAATTGCGCAAGTGTGCAGCGAGACCATTCAAAAAGATACCGGGTTCAAAACCTTGACGGACAATCTGATTAAAGGTCAATAAAATAGTAGAAACATCTTCAACCAAAGCACTATCCACAATCTTGAAATAATAGTCATAATCTAAAATATTCAGATTTTCAATGACTATATCGTAAGTAATATGTCCTTTGGATGCAATGGCAATCCGGTCAAAAATAGACAAAGCATCTCTCAAGGCTCCATCTGCCTTTTGAGCAATCATATTCAAAGCATCCTGATCCGCTTCAATGCCTTCGCTTTTGGCGATATGCTCCAAATGACCCATGATATCTTGCACCTGAATTTGCTTAAAGTCAAATATCTGGCATCGCGACAAAATGGTAGGCAATATCTTATGTTTTTCCGTAGTCGCTAAGATAAAAACAGCATACGGCGGCGGCTCTTCCAAAGTCTTCAAAAAAGCATTAAACGCCTGTGATGATAACATGTGCACCTCGTCAATAATAAAGACTTTGTACTTGCCTTGTTGAGGCGGAAATCGCACTTGGTCAATGAGCGCACGAATGTGTTCGACGCTATTATTGGAAGCCGCATCCAATTCGATGATATTAAAGGAGGCACTTTCGTTAAAAGAATTACAGGATGAGCATTGATTACACGCTTCCATATTTTCGGAAGGGTTTTCACAATTGAGTACTTGCGCTAAAATACGCGCCATCGTTGTCTTTCCTACTCCTCGAGGCCCGGTAAACAAAAAAGCATGGGCTATCTGATTGGTTTTCAGTGCGTTGCGCAAGGTCTCAGAGACATGCCCCTGTCCAACGACTTCATCGAAAGATTTAGGTCGATATTTTCTGGCTGATACGATGAATTCACTCATGGAGCAAAGATAGGTAAAATTTAGAGAAAGAAGACAGTCCTTCGACGAAGGATTCAATCCTTTTTTTCTACAACAGACTAAAAACTTACGCAAAAAAGGCCTATTTTGGCTTCAACTTCTAATTACTGAGCTTGCTCCTAAAAGTCGAGAGTAGTGGTTTATTCTTGTGTCCACAAAATTTTATTTGGTTTTCTCCTTTATTTTAACCCTCTAAATCTCCCCAAGAAGGGTCTCGATAGCTATCGGGATATGGTAAACCAAATAAAATTTTGTTCATCGCTTTAATTTCTGGCGGAGTGGACTTTTCGGAGCGGACTCAACGGTATAACGGGTAGGCAACCAAGAGTGTCCTCTTTGAACGCCGTTAAAGGTGAAGGGTCAAAGGTGAAAGGTAGGCAGCCAAGAGTGTCCTCCTTGAACGCCGAAGGCAATTGAACGCCCGAAGGGCAAATTGAACGTGCGAAGCACATATTGAACGTCCGAAGGACAAATTGAACAAACTCTCCAAACAGAATAAAATTTGGTAGTTTTGCATCAGAATACTTTTAGTCGTAAACTCATTACTCAAACAAAAACTAATGAAAGCCAAATTTGTCATCCTTACAATCCTGTTCTTTTGGAACAACTATTCTATTTTTGCGCAAGCAGATAGTAGCGACCGGTTATTTAAGCAATACGATAAGTATCGAGCCACTTCCATTACCCACCGTCGATTTAAGTTAAAAGACATCCAACCGCTGATTTTGAGCATGAGGGATGTGCCCGGCACAACAGTTGAAGAAGTCGGCCATTCTGTAGAAAATCGCCCCATCTATATGGTCAAAATGGGAACCGGCAAAACACCGGTCTTACTTTGGTCCCAAATGCACGGCAATGAACCCACCGCCACCATGGCTCTTATGGATATTTTTAATTTTTTCCGAAAGGATGATGAATTTAATGACTTGCGGGATAAGATTTTGAGTCAATTGACCCTATATTTTATTCCGATGCTCAACCCGGACGGAGCGGAGCGATTTATTCGCAGGAATGCACTGGATATTGATTTGAATCGAGATGCCCGCCGCTTGGCCAGTCCGGAGGCCAAATTATTGAAGGCTATGCGAGAGCGGACACATGCCCAATTTGGCTTTAATCTCCACGATCAAGAAAAATACTATACGGCCGGTCATCACCCCAATCCGGCTAGCATCACTTTTTTGGCACCGGCTTTCAATCCCGCCGAAGATATGAACGCAGTGCGAGCCGATGCGGCCAAACTCATCGTCCAACTCAAAAACATGCTCCAAAAATACATCCCCAATAGCGTCGGCAAATGGAATGATGACTTTGAGCCGAGAGCTTTCGGGGAGTTGATGACCCAATGGGGAACGAGTACCGTCTTGGTAGAAAGCGGGGGCTACAGCCAAGATCCGGAGCGACAATTTGTGCGTAAGCTCAATTTTGTATTGTTATTGACGGCCTTTGAAGCGATTGCGGATAAGACTTACGTCAAACAGCCCATAGATGAATATTTTAAGATTCCTTTGAACAAAAAAATGCTCGATGACCTAATCATCCGGCATCTAAAAATTAAGGAGAAAGGGCACAGCTATATCCTAGACCTTTCCTTCAAACAACGGGAAATCCAATATGCCCATGCAAGCCAATACTACACCCGGGGATACATCGAAGATCGGGGAGATTTGATTACTTATTTTGGATATTCCGAATTAGATGCATCAGGGATGAGCATGACTTTAGGCAAAATACTACCCAAGAAATACCGGAATTTAAAGCAGTTTTTAAAGAAGAACAATCCGATGGATGTCCTAAAAAACGGTTTTACGGCCATTCGCTTGCGACGATACAATCCGAGTCAAATTCCATTGGACTTCCCCCTAATGGTACTAGGCAAAAAGACCAAGTATTCCAATGGTTTTCGCCGAAACCAAAATCCGTCCTTTTTTCTCCAAGACGAGAACAAGCAATATGCCGTAGTTAATGGTGCTTTGATTCGATTAAAGTAACCAAACCATAATAAAAATCACCCATAATAAATCAAAAAAAGACATAGCTTTGTGCGTTTGCTCAGACCATACACAAAACCAACGCCATGTTTCAAAAAATAAAGGAGGCCACCGACTATATCACCGACCAAACCCGGTACAGACCCAAAATTGCCATCATTTTAGGAACCGGCTTAAGTGGCTTAGCTGATGAGATTGAAGAAGCCATACATATTCCTTACGGAAAAATTCCGAATTTCCCGGTTTCTACGGTGGCTAGCCACAAAGGACAACTGATAATAGGCTTGTTGGGCGGGCAACCGGTGATAGCGATGGCCGGACGCTTTCATTATTACGAAGGCTATTCCATGAAAGAAGTGACCTTTCCGGTTCGTGTTTTTCAAATGATGGGCGTTGAGCGTTTGATTGTCTCCAACGCCGCCGGCGGGGTCAATCCGGATTACACCGGAGGGGACATTATTATTCTTCGAGACCACATCAATCTCTTTCCGGAAAACCCATTGCGCGGAGCCAATGATGAGCGCCTAGGCGTACGGTTTCCGGATATGATGCACACCTACGATGAAGATTGGCGCAATCTCGCCCTAGAGACCGCCAAAAACCTAGGCATCAAACCCCAAACCGGTGTCTATCTAGGCATGCAAGGCCCCAACCTTGAAACTCCGGCAGAATATGTATTTGCGCACCATCTGAATGCAGACTTAGTGGGTATGTCCACAGTACCGGAAGTCATTGTCGCCCGGCATGCGGGCATCAAGGTGTTGGCTATTTCTGTCGTTTCCAATGTTTCCTACCCGCCGGAGCGCTTGAGTGAGACCACCATG
>JALVCY010000120.1 GCA_027009605.1 Saprospiraceae bacterium | reverse complement strand
CCCAACCGGGCATCCCAACCGGGCAAAAAAAAAGCTCCGACCGGCAGGTCGAAGCTTTTTTTTTTATTATCGAAAGAATTACTTTTTAGCAAACTTCGCAAATTTCTTCTTAAACTTATCAATACGACCGGCGGAGTCAACAAACTTCATCTTACCGGTATAGAAAGGGTGAGACTTCGAAGAAATCTCCAATTTGTATAGTGGATATTCCACACCATCTATATCAATGGTCTCTTTGGTATCTGCACAAGAACGCACTAAGAAGGTGTCATCAGTGGATATATCCTTGAATGCAACCATTCTGTAATTCTTTGGGTGTGTATCTTTCTTCATAACGTCAATAATTTTAGGAGTGCAAAGATAAGCGGATTTTTCTTAATTGTAAACTTAAGGGAGAAAATTAATGAGATTTATTGTTTTTTTATGAAAATAAGTGAAGTGATAGGGTTATTTGCCGGCAAATAGGATGTTTTTTCATAATGTTTGATGATTAGAATAACTTCTAAATGAAATTTTCGTTGTATTTTGCGGTCAGTTTCTTGTTATTAATGGATAAGATGCTTAACTTGGTGGTGTATAGATGCATCGGATTCGTCCGGCGTATGAGCCTCCCTTCTACTTTACCAAAAAAATTGATTTTGCCTTATGATGAATGAACCGATTTCTACAATAATGAAAACCGACTTGGTTACCGTAAAAGAGACCGACTCTTTGGATGTAGTACGTTCTATCTTTCTTTCCCGGAATATTCACCACTTACCGGTTGTTGATGACGACTATTACTTGGTGGGTATTGTGACTACTTATGATGTCTATCGCCTGAATTTGAAGTTTGAAGATTATAGCAAGTTGACTGTAGGAGAAGTAATGGTTAGAAAAGTAGCCAAGCTAAATCCCGAAGAGAAGATAGGCGTGGCCGCTGAGCTGTTTTTGCTCAATCGCTTTCATGCTACACCCATTGTAGATGCGAATAACAAGCTGGTTGGCTTAGTGACCGATTTTGATATTTTGAGATACAACTTTAAAAAGGCGTATCCTACACAGGATATTGACTAAGACATTCTTTGCCCTTGCTTAAAAATAAGTAACTATTTAGCCACCCGCTAATTTTTGCTAGAAAATGCCCTTTTTGCGCCTGTTTTTGCTAAAATTTTCTCACGTAGCCCGGCTACGCTTCAAAAATTGTAGCTTCAACATCCACAAAAATGCCTATTTTCTATCTAAAAATTGGGGCACCTAAACAGTTACCTTCTTTTTTGTTAAAAACTATTATTTGTTACACAAAGAAACAAATAATAGTTTATATTTGTAACTGTTACCGGTTGGTAACATTGAAAATAGTGGTAACCAAAAAGTAACTAACATCATGACAGATTTCAAAGAAATAAATGACTGCCCTATTACGACAACGCTTGAGTACATCGGTGGAAGATGGAAAACAATCATCCTTTACATTCTCGGTAATAGGACATTGCGATTTGGAGAAATATCGGCTCGTATTCCTGCAATTTCCCGAAAAGTCCTGACCGAACAACTCAAACAGCTGGTAAACGATGGCCTGGTCAGTAGAAAAAAATACAACGAAACTCCACCTAGAGTTGAATATACCGTCACAGATTTTGGTCATAGTCTCAAGAATGTATTGGACGAAATGGAAAAATGGGGATTAGAAAGAAAGGCCGAAAAGATAAATGCTACTAAGTAGAAGCCCAAACGCTGTTACTAGGAACATTGATTTTAACATTGAGTCTGCTCCGAAAAGTAGGGTGTAGTGATTTGTTCTTGAGCCCACAAAATTTTATTTGGTTTGCTCTTTTATTTTCACCCCCTAAATCCCCCTAAGAAGTGGGGCGTTAAGGTAAACCAAATAAAATTTTGTTCATCGCTTTAATTTCTGTCAGAGTGAACTTTTCGGAGCGGACTCAACATTTAAAAGTGCAAAATATACCCATCACTAATAAAAATTCCCAACTTGTGCTTACCTTCGTCACACCAACTATAAACATCCAAATCATGCGTAATTTTTCCTTTTTCTTTGCTTTAGCCCTTTTGGCATGGGGTTGGACTTCTTGCTCTTCGTCCAAGCTCATTACCCAGTCTGCACAATTCTCGAAAGAGATTAAATCTCAGTTTGCTCCGGACTCCCGGACATCTATCTACCACATCGAATCCATCAAAAATGGAAAATCTGTCATCCTGCGGGGGGAGACCAACATCCCAGAAGCAAAAGCGGCCTTGATTGCCAAATTGAAACAGGCACAAGTCGCCTACGTGGACGAAATCAAATTGCTCCCCGACCCCAACCTGCCCAAAACTTATGGCATTGTCCAACTTTCCGTCGCCAATCTCCGCTCCAAACCGGCGGTGTCGTCGGGATTAGAAACACAAGCTTTGATGGGCATGCCTTTGCGAGTTTTTAAGAAGGAAAGCCATTTCTATTTGGTGCAAACCCCCGAAAAGTATATCAAGTGGATGAATGCCGGTGCGCTTGCGCTAAAAACAAAGGCGGAATTCGACGAATGGGCACGAGCCCCCAAGGTTATTTTTGTGGACAAGCTCGGATTTGCGTATGCCCAACCGGACAATAAAGGATTGATTGTCACCGACTTATTGGCCGGCAATATTTTAAGGCGCATCAATGCCGATGGAGATTTTACGAAAGTAGCGCTTCCGGATGGTACGCCTGCCTTTGTCCTTACGGAAAAAATAATGAACTATGAAGACTGGTTGGATTCCAGAAAACTCTCCCCGGAAAATATCGAAAAAGCGGCCTATGCCTACTTGGGTACTCCTTATGTATGGGGTGGCACATCGGGTAAGGGTTTGGATTGTAGCGGTTTCACCAAAAACGTATTTCTACAAAATGGCATCATGCTCCCCCGCGATGCGTCCCAGCAAGTATTGGTCGGTAAAGAAATCCCCCTAGACAATCAATTGAAAAATCTCCAAAAAGGTGATCTCCTATTTTTTGGCCGCAAGGCAACGCCTACCAAAAAAGAAAGAGTCACTCACGTAGGCATCTATCTAGGCAACGGAAAATTCATCCACGCCGGAGTTGACAAAGCCAAGGTCGCCATCGAAAGCCTTTTTGAAGGAGAGCCGGACTTTGCAGAAAACCGGCTCAAATCTTTGCTCCGTGCCAAACGGATTGTCGGATATGTGGGGGCTTTGGGTGTGGAGACGGTGGGGAAAACTATGTATGAAGAATAACAAGTTGGCTTTTCATAAGGTATGAAAAAGTCAAAAAACCAAGAACACAACGACTTTTAGGCTAAAACTTGTTTTCTAACGGACACATAGCACATTCGCTAAGTGTCCGTTTTTTCTTTTTTTTTTTGTGTGTAAACAAGTTCTAATCTGTTATAAATCAGAGTATTATTCATCATGAATTCAATGCCATTTTTTAGTCTCAATTTCAGTTTTAACTAATAGGTTATATTTTTTTCTGTACCTTTCGGAAAAATATTTGCATGAAAAACTTATCTATTCTCCGGCGAATGAATTATTTAGTGTTCCTACTATTTTTTATTGGATGGCTTGCTCCGACAGGGGCGGGCGCGGTGGTAGCCGGTAAATATACACGAGAAGCCAACCAGACCATCCGGCCAAGAAGGTGGTCTTTGAAGGAAAAGCTTACGTTAAAAATAGCCAAACGAAAATATGCCCATTCCAAACCTAGAACAAACAGACTCCACATAAGACGGTGGCAAACTTCAAACTGGTGGAAACGAATTTTATTCCTACTACTTGCCTTGTTTTTATCATTGCTTTTTGGCATCTTTATTCTTGTGCTCATTTTTAAGCAAATTAACTGATTCCGGTTTTGGTAGGGATTATGGAAATGGGATGCCCGCTACAGACAGAGCCTAAAATTAGTCATCATCATCTGAATCATCCTTTGAAATCCACACTACCGGAGTACGTCCAGTATGGGGACGAACAATGCTCGTATAATCTTCCACTGTTTTCACATTTTGAAAGTAACGTAGCCGGAGCAGGTTTGACTGATAATTCGGGTAGGTTGTTGTATCTCCTTCAACCATTCCATTCCCGTTAATATCATCAGATTCATCTACATCTAAGTTTCTACCGGTATCAATCAAAGAATCAAACCAAAAACTAAAAGGTCTTTCCCCCAAATAATATCGAATCATCAAACTTTTTGCGGAAGCCATCAAATCCATAATATCATCCGGAACAATCACTTCTCCAACCCATTGATTCTCAACGTATTGACTAGTTTCAATGGTTGTATTATAATTTGAAAGCGGTGCACCAACTACACCCTAAAGTTCTCAGGCAAAAGCAAAGCAATGACTTCGCCTTTTACCGTCAAAATATCTTGGCTAAAAACTTCTATCGAGACCACCACTTTTCTACCTTTTATTTCTTTTAACTTTCCTTTTAGCGTCAATTCGGTATCCAATGGTGTGGGTTTTAGGTAGCTGACATTTAGGTTGCCGGTAACAAATCTTGGGGCATTGTATTTTTTTAGTTTGATGCCATTTTCCCTTGCGTAAAAAGCAGAGGCGGAGCCGGTACCATGACAATCTATGATGGAGGCTAATAGTCCTCCGTACACAATCCCGTTGATTGCCGTTTTATTCTCTTTGGGTTGGTGCTTGCTGATGGTTTCATCGCCTACTAAAAAGGTTTTTAGTTGGAGCCCATCTTTGTTGAGCCGGCCGCAGCCGTAGCAAACGGAAAATTCATCTTCGTAGTAGTCTTGGATGGGTAGTTTTTTCATGGTTTTGTTTTTTTGTCATTCAAAAGTCAATTGTTTTCCTGAAATTTTGGCTCACTGCGCTGCGCTCCGAGCTTAGCGATCCGATCCGTGATTAAGTTGTCCTGCAATAAAGCCCGTTGTCCAAGCAGCCTGAAAATTATAGCCGCC